>CAZQXY010000018.1:0-18191 GCA_964597455.1 uncultured Desulfovibrionaceae bacterium | reverse complement strand
TCCATTGCCGCGTGGAGGTCCAGCCCCGAAGCTTCTTCGCTGGCATAGGCGGGCAGCGGAAGATCTTTGGCATGTTCCAGTTTTTTAAACAAGAGCTTTATTTCTTTCAACAGGTTTCACCTTCCCGGATCCAATATGTTACGCTTTTATATAAGCGCCTATTAACATTTGTACTCTATTTTGTTTATTGCTGTTTGTCAATACTATCATTCCCATATTTCCACTACAAGACGATAACCCCAATCCGCTGCTTTAACCATGATAAAATGGTCTTTGTTGTTACGAAATTTAAAGTCGAGGTGATCCGATACCGTAGCATCCATTCCTCTGGGAACATAGCCAACCGGCCTGCTGTGTGGGTAGCGCTCAACTATTTCCAGGCCGGCTTTTTTTACAGCATTATATAATGTAGTGGCAACCTGACAGATCCCCCCCCCGTAACCGGGGACGATGGAACCTCCGACAATAATAGGGGCAAGGCGGTAATCTCTCTTATCGCCTTTTCTGGGCGTTGTCGTCTTGTTAAATGAAAACACTTCTCCTGGAGCAACCAGAGTATTGTTAATAAGATATGTTGCCAGTCTAATATTTTCTCCCCTGTTGCCTCCGCCGAAACCTGTCATATAAGAGCCTGTTTTATTGTTGATCTTATTATAAACATCTGCGGTAATTTCCGGATCAAGCCCGATATACACGGGGTCATGACTGGTAAAAGGATCCGCTTCCATAATCATCTTAACTGTTGCCTGAAAGTCAATTTTTTTACCATAGACCTCCGGAAGGATCACCCCGGTAGAAGAATCCAGATAAGCGTTTCGGGGCCGTACAAAATTTTCCCGGCTCAGGGAGAGTACATAATCGGCTACTTCATGTTCCAACATTTTTTCCAGCAAAGTATCTCCAAGATATACTCCCCGGGAAACACCGTGCTTGAGGCGACTATAGTTATCCTTTATATTAAAAGCCAAACAGCCGGTCATGAGTAATACAGCAATTAAGGAAAACGTAGTCCCCTTAATGCTGAAGAGAATTATTTTTTTCATTTGAATTCTATCCGGTTATAATTTGGATTAAGCAATGCTTCGATATCCACAATCTGGAATCCTTGATCTTTAATCCGGGGAATGGCCATCCTTAAAAATGTTACAGTATCTTCCGTGGGATGCATCAGCACAATAGCCCCTCCGTGAAGGTTCTCCAGCACTTTAGATTCCATCGCCTCAACTCCGGGCAACATCCAATCAATAGTATCGATCGACCATAAAACGGTACGCATCTTTTGGCGTGATACCGCTTCCAGAACCAGATCGTTATATTCTCCTTTATGAGGGGTGTAATATTTTGGTTTTCGTCCGGCAACGTTCTGCACAAAATTGTTCACTTTTTGCAAGCCGTCTTCCAGTTCCTCGGGAGAAAGATCGGTATATACTATAGCATCGGTATGCCCGTGATTTTCTACTGTGTGGCCACTGTTGGAAATTTGTCTTAGCAGATCTTCATTATCTTCAGCCCAGCTGCCTACTACAAAGAAGCTGGCAGATACCTTTTCGTGATCAAGAATAGCCAGTATCTGGGGAATATATTCATCTCCCCAGGCAACATTAATCATAAAAGACACTTCCGTTTTAAGGGGATTTCCCTGCCGGATATAAGCCCAGGGATAATCATCCAGTGTTATATCCGGCAGCAGTGTTTCAAGAACCGGCGTTACTTTTTCATCCGGAAGGGCTTGCATGATTTTATCCGCTGTCTTTTGGAGGTTAACTTCATAGCCCCACAACTCAGGGATGATTGAATTGTATTGTTCGTCATATACAGCATCAACAGGACTGACTACCCATTCACCATATTTTGCCCCTATTAATTCCGTTATTTCTTCTCGGGAATATCCGCCTACATTATGTTCAAGGAACGTTACACCCGACTTTACCCCGTGAAAATACCTTACAGCCGTATCTTGAAAAAGAAATGCGCTGCCGATAAGGAGCAGCAAAGCAAAGGCGATAATTTTTGTTTTCGAGGATATTAAAAGGACAAACAAATCCTCACCTTCCCTAACCCCTAATTGGTATATTCATCCAGAACATTCTCCGGAGTTCCTATGGCATAACCCTTCCATTTGATAAACTCAATAATGTCCGGGAGCGTATCAGCAATTCCAGGGTAAGCAGTATGGAAAAGCAAAACAGCTCCATCGTGTAAACGCTCTTCAAGCCGGCTAAGAGTATATTCTTTTTCAATATCAGAAAGCATGCCTAAATTGATACTCCATAGCAATGTAATACAATCCTGTTCCCCGGCAATACGAATTATTCTGGTATTATATTCGCCGTATGGCGGACGGAATAATAACGGATGGAAGCCCAGCAGTTCCCGGCTTAATGTATTAAAACTCTTTATCTCCTCTGCCACTTCTTCCTCCGGCATTGTTAAAAGCTTTGCCCTGGAATAAGTATAGTTGCCCAATTCATGGCCTTTTTCGAGTATTGCTTTAGCCTCATGGGGATTTCTTTTTAACCATTCCCCGGTAATGAAAAATACTGCACGAATATCATTTTCATCCAGGATATCCAGAATAACTTGCAGGTGCTCTTTTTCCCAGAGAACATTGAAGGTAAAAAAAACAACCGCTCCTGAACCTTCCACCTGAAAAACGGGCTCAGGATATTTAGAGGATTTCAGGGTTGTTATTGTATTAACAGCTATGATCGTAAACAGGAAGCAAAAAGTTAAAAAAAAAGAGGCTTTTTCATTAAACTATGCTAACCTCGTTTGAATTTTATATTTAATCTGTATTTTTCTAGCGGACCAATTATTCCTGAATTATGAAAGAAAAAGTACAAAAAAAAACATAAACCCCTAGACGGGCCTATGTTCTTTTTTTGAACGTCTATTCGCTCTCTGCCCCCTCCTCCTGTTTCCATCAACATCCTTATCGCTGTGCTCATCCTGCCGGGCCGGATCATGAGGCAGAGCTTCTTTTCTTGAGAGATTGATTCTTCCCTTATCATCAATATCGAGCACTTTTACCATAATCTGATCTCCGACGTTGACAACACTCTCTGTTTTTTCCACACGAAATCTTTCCAGATGGGAAATATGAACCAGCCCCTCTTTCCCGGGAAGGACTTCAACAAAAGCTCCATATTTTTCGGTCCGGGTTACTTTACCCAGATAAACCCTGCCCGGTTCAACATCTTCGGTCAGGTTTTCAATCATTTCCTGCGCTTTCTGCCCCGCATCCGCATTCACTGCAACTATAAATATTTTTCCATCGGGTTCAATATCAATTTCCGCTCCTGTTTCGGCAATGATTTTATTGATGATCCTGCCGCCCGGTCCTATTACATCGCGTATCTTATCCGGTTCAATCTGAATTGTAATAATGCGTGGCGCAAAAACCGAAAGATTGGGTCTGGGCTCGTCAATTGCTTCAAGCATTTTACTCATAATAAAAAGGTAGCCTTCTCTTGCACGCTGCAGCGCTTCCTTTAATATTTCGCCTGCAAGGCCCTGTATTTTAATATCCATTTGTAACGCAGTTATACCTGCTTTCGTTCCCGCTACCTTAAAGTCCATATCCCCTAAAAAATCTTCTATTCCTTGAATATCCGATAGGATTACATACTTATCTTCTTCTTTAATTAAGCCCATTGCAATTCCTGCTACCGGTGTTTTTATGGGAACACCGGCATCCATTAATGAAAGCGTCCCGGCGCAAACACTTCCCATGGAACTGGAACCATTTGATTCCACCACCTCGGATACAAGGCGAATGGTATAGGGGAAATCTTCTTCTTTTGGAATTACCGGTTCCAGCGCTTTTTCAGCCAGCGCACCGTGGCCGATTTCCCTTCTTCCGGGTCCGCGCATAAAACCTGCTTCGCCTACACTATAAGGCGGAAAATTATAATGGTGCATAAACCTCTTGGATTCTTCAATACCGAGGCCATCAAGCCTCTGCATATCCCTTAACGCCCCCAGGGTACAGATATTTAAAACCTGAGTTTGTCCTCTGGTAAAAAGTGAAGAACCGTGGGTTCTTTTAAAAAGCTGTACTTCAGAAGAAATCGGGCGTATTTCAGCAGGTATTCTTCCATCAGGACGCCTGCTTTCATCAATAATCATTGAGCGGAATATTTTTTTCATCACTTTTTCAACGGCTGATTTTATATCCGGTTCATTTTCAGGATACTGCTCTAAGAAATGATGTATCGTATCAGCTTTTACCTGATCGAGAACTAATTCTCTTTCCAGCTTTTCTTCCACTTGAAAAGCATCTTTGAATTTGTATACACAGAAATTTTCAACTTCATCCGCGATCCCCGGATCCGGTTCAAAAAGAGACGCCTCCATTTTTTCCTGCCCGGTTTGAGCAACCATCTCTTTCTGAAGCTGAACGATCTTTTTTATCCCTTCATGCCCTGCAGACAGGGCATCAATTATCTGTTCTTCCGACACTTCTTTTGCTTTAGCTTCAACCATCAAGATCGCTTCTTCTGTACCGGCAACAACCAGGTTCAACTCGCTTACCTCAGCTTGCTCCACAGTTGGATTAATAACAGGCTCTCCATCAATCAGCCCTACGCTTACTGCAGCTATAGGACCGTTAAAGGGGATCTTGGAAATTGATAGCGCAGCAGAAGCTCCGATAATGGCCAATGGTTCAGGAGGGCAATCTTGATCAATCGAAAACACAGTTACCACAACATGTACAGCATTGCGGAATCCTTTAGGGAATAAAGGCCGTAGTGGCCTGTCTGTCAATCTGGCAGCCAAAATCGCCTTTTCTGTAGGCCTTCCCTCACGCTTAATAAAACCTCCCGGGATTCTACCAACTGCATAAAGTCTTTCTTCAAAATCAACAGTTAAAGGAAAAAAGTCTACACCTTCGCGCGGCTCCTTAGAAACAGTGGCGGTGACTAAAAGAGCTGTATCACCATAACGTATCAGAACAGAACCGCTGGCCTGTTTGGCAATCTTCCCTGTCTCTATGGTTAGAATTCTCTCTGCAATACTCATTTGAAATTGTTCCAAATAGCAAACACCTCTTATTTCTTCGTGGGGAAACCCCGCTTGATCAGAATATTATTTTCTTAAACCTAGTTTTTCAATAATCACACGATATCTGTTCGGTTCCTTATCTCGGAGGTAATTTAATAAACCTCTTCTTTTACCTACCATTTTGAGCAGTCCTCTTCTGGAATGAAAATCTTTTTTGTGTATTTTAAGGTGTTCAGTTAATTGATTTATTTTTTTTGACAAAATAGCAATTTGCACTTCAGGAGAACCAGTATCAGTATCATGCACCTTATATTCGCTAATAATACTGCCTTTTAATTCACTGGACAAAGCCACTTGACTCACCTCCTTTTACGATTACATTTATTTACTGTTATACAGCATTACGGCACAAGATTGCCCTTTCGAGACTAAGCAAAATTCTATCACATAGAAAAACCTTTGTAAACAAAAACAGGTTTTTACAGAGCTGACGCCTGAAATTATTTAAAAATCTACTAGGACCGGAAATTGGTTTTTAAGTTTTTTAAATACGCTGTTGCGCAAGTAAAGATCCGTATTTCCGCTCTATTAAGCTTTGAGCCTTTAAAAGATCCCGTTCAATTTGCTTAATCAGCAGTTGACTGTCTTTAAAAGCTATCTCATCTCTAATTCTGTGCAAAAACAGGACAGTTAATTCCTCACCATATACATCTTTGTTAAATCCCAATAAAAATACTTCAACATGCGTTTTATTATCCGTACAAAATGTTGGTTTTTTTCCGACGTTTGTCAGGGCAAACATCTCTTTATCCCTGCATTGGGCAAGATTTAAATAAACACCGTTTACGGGTAACAGGAGATCACCGGAAATCTCGAGGTTGGCTGTTGGAAAACCAAGAGTCGCTCCCCTGCCTTCACCGTGAATCACCTTCCCTTTTCTTTCAAAAAAGGCACCCAAATATTTTGAAGCCTTCTCAACTTCTCCCCGGGATACCAGCTCCCTGATAAGTGAACTGCTGATTACTTTGCCGCCAATCATCACGGGCGGTATTATTTCTACCTCGAAACCAAATTTTTTGCCTAGTTCCATCAGGGCATAAGTTGTCCCTTTCCCCTGATGCCCAAAAGTATAATCATAACCGACAACAACCCTAGCGACATTCAGGGTTTGAACCAAATAATTCCGGACAAAATTAAAAGGAGAAAGCCGGGCAATGTGTTCGGTAAATTGTTCGACTATCAAATAATCCATCCCAAGGCCAGCTAATATTTCAGCTCTATTTTCTAAAGAGGAAAGTAGTTGAAAAGGCCTTTCTGGAAACAAGAGTTGAGCTGGATGCGGGTTCAGAAGCAGTACAGCGCTTTTTAATCCCAGCTTCTGCGCACTGGTTTTTGTTTCTTCAAGAATTTTTCTATGAGCCAGGTGTATTCCGTCAAAATTCCCAAGGGCAATTACCAGTCTGTCTTTTTCATGATAATTTTCAATATTGTATATTATCTTCATTGGAGATTCACCTTAGTTCCTGGAATGGTTTGAATACTTTTTCGGGTTTTAGCCTAAAACCGGAAAGATGATCGTATTTCCAACGGGCTAATACAACAAATTCCTTTTTATTTGTATATACCGGGATCACTTTTTCACTAACAGGTTCACAAAAAACATTCATTGCCCTGTTTGTAATCTCTGCCAATGGAAGAAAGCGGCCCTGCAAGAGAGAGAGGATATCTTTGCGCTCAAGAATTAAATAATCCGTCTCCTGAAAGAGAAAATCTAGCGGCAGTAAAAGACCCTCTGCTAACGCTTTGCCTGAAATTTCCTCCAAAGTATGTGATTCTGACAGGACAAATGGGCCGACCTCCTTTCTCAGAAGAAATGCCATATGTCCGCCACAACCAAGGGCATCACCTATCTGTGCACAGAGCGTTCTGATATAGGTACCTTTGGAGCATTTTACTTCAAAGTATAATCTTTGAGGAGGCAGGTATTCTAAAATGTCTAGATAATAAATTTTTATCGCCCTCGGATTGCGTTCAACGGTCTTTCCCTGGCGCGCGTATTCATACAGTTTTTTTCCCCGGTGTTTCAATGCTGCAAACATTGGGGGGATCTGCATAATTTCCCCTTCAAAAGAATGAAGCACCTTTTCGACATCTTTCAGGCTAAAATTAAAAGAAGATGCCGTTTTGATTATTTTACCGGATGCATCGGCAGTATCTGTAGATAAACCGAGGAATAGCTCCGCCCGGTAGGTTTTTGAGAAGTCAACCAGGTAAGAAGACATTTTGGTGGCTTTCCCCAGGAGAACAGGCAAAACCCCGGCTGCTCCGGGGTCCAAAGTACCGCCATGCCCTGCTTTTACCCCGGTCATTTTGCGTATATGTTCAACAACGTCATGCGAAGTTAACCCAGGAGGCTTCAATACATTTAAAAAACCGTCCAAATAAATTACCCCTTACAGAAAAGCTGTGTTACAGACTGGATTACTTTGTCGATCACTTCCTCCGGCTCTCCGCGCAAGGTACAGCCGGCTGCACGCGGGTGACCGCCACCGCCGAGCGAGTAAGCAACAGAAGCGATATCAACCGTTTTTGAACGAAATCCCACTTTTGTTTCCTTGTTATCTGTTTGATAAAAAAATATTCCAACCTCGACGCTTTTAATATTTTTAGCATAGTTAACAAAGCCGTCAAGATCCGATGCTTCCGCACCATGTTTTCTCAGCGTTTCATCATTAACAACCATCCAGGCTATTTTTTCTGTTGCATCAAATTGCAATGATGCCAGCGCATCACGTAACAAAAAAACAGTGGATGCCGGATATTCATCAAATATTTTTTGACTGACATAGGAAGGGTTTATGCCTTTTTCCAGCAGCCTCGCGGCAATCTCCATTGTTTGAGGAGTTGTGTTCTCATATTTAAAAGACCCGGTATCGGAACTAATGGCAACATATAAACAAAGGCTGATTTCATAATTGAGTTCATAATCATGCTGTAATATTTGATACATAATTTCCCCTGTTGATGCTGCTGAAGCATCAATAAGGTTTACATCGCCAAATTTTTCATTGGTAATATGATGGTCAATATTAACAATTTTATCGAGCTGCAGCACTTTATCCCCCATATTATTCAGCCGTCTTAAATCACTGCAGTCCAGGATAAAAGCCAACCCCTTACCCTCTCTGGCCGTAAAGGAGTCTTGAAATAGATCCACTCCCGGAAGAAAAGAGTACCTGGACGGTATGACATCCGGGCAAAATACCTCGACTGTATTACACCCGGTTTTTAGCGCGTTTGCCAGAGCGAGAGAAGAACCAATAGCATCACCGTCCGGTCTCAAATGGGTAAAGATATAAATATGATCATAATTACCGGCGATAAGAGAACGCAGGTTAAGCGGGTTGGAATCTCTCATTTTTGTTCTTCAGCCTCCAGTTCAGGCTTTATTTGCTTCAGAACGCTATCTATACGAGCTCCGTATTCCATAGAACTATCAAGGTAGAATTCTATCTCCGGCACATGCCTTAAACGGATACGTTTCCCTATTTCCGACCTTATAAAGCCGGAGGCCTTTTGAAGAATTTTTAAGGCTTTTTCCTGTTCTTCCTTGTTCGCATAGATACTGACAAAAATTTTTGCATAACCCAGATCTCCGGAGACCTCAACATCGGTAATACTTGTCATTCTCTCTAAACCTGGATCTTTGAGCTCAAAACGAATTATCTCACTTACTTCTTTCTTAATTTCTTCTGCAACTCTCTGGCGGCGCTGTCTTCCCATCATTATACCCCCAAGAAGCTTATTACAAATCATCTGCTATTTTAAGTTACAGCAACCTTCATCATTTCAAACGCTTCCAGAATATCCTTTTCTTTTAAATCATTAAAGTTTTCCAGGACAATGCCGCATTCAAATCCCGTGTTTACTTCTTTTACATCGTCCTTAAAACGCTTTAAGGATTCAATTTTCCCTTCATGAATTACCGTTCCGTCTCTAATAACCCGCATAGTAGCATTACGGTTGATTTTTCCATCCAAAACATATGAACCTGCCACGGTCCCTATCCTGGACACTTTGAATATCTGCCTGATCTCCGCCTGACCCAAAATTTTTTCCTCATACTCAGGTTCGAGCAGTCCGTTAATGGCGGCCTTTACATCTTCAATAATCTCATAAATAACCCGATAAAGCCTGATATCAACCTGTTCCTTTTCTGCCAGTTTTCTTGCATTTACCTCCGGGCGGATATTAAACCCTATAATAATTGCGTTCGAAGCAGAAGCGAGCATTACGTCGGATTCGGTAATTGCTCCTGCACCTTTATGAATTATTTTAATTTTAACCTGCTCATTTTCAATTTTTAACAGCGATTCCTGCAAGGCTTCAGCAGAACCCTGCACATCGGCTTTAATGATTATATTTAAATCGATTTCATGGTCCTCGATGCGGCTAAAAAAATCTTCCAACGATACTCTCTGAACTTTGCGAAGGGTTGCTTCCCTTAGTTTTTCCCCTCTTTTAGCCGCTATTTGTCTGGCAAGCTTTTCATCATTTACTACAAGAAAATTGTCCCCAGCCTGAGGAACCTCCGCTAACCCTAATACTTCCACGGGAGTTGCCGGATAAGCCTTTGGAATTCTTTTACCTTTATCATCAATCATTGCCCTTACTTTCCCATAAATATTTCCACAGATAATCGGATCACCGACTTCTATTACTCCGTCCTGAACGAGTACTGTCGCTACAGGCCCCCTGCCCTTGTCAAGCTTCGCTTCAATGACAGTCCCTTTAGCATGACGTGAATAATTGGCTTTCAACTCAGCCATCTCAGCAACCAGCAAGATCATCTCTAAAAGTTCACCAAGGCCTTCCTTCTTCAAGGCACTCACATTTACAAAAACTGTGTCTCCGCCCCACTCTTCCGGTATCAAGTCAACATCGGCCAGCTGCTTTTTGACTCTCTCCGGATTGGCGTTTGGCCGATCAATTTTATTTATTGCAACGATGATCGGAACCCCTGCAGCTTTGGTATGGTTTATGGCCTCAATAGTCTGTGGCATAACACCATCGTCGGCAGCGACAACCAGCACTGCAATATCCGTTACCTGTGCCCCCCTGGCGCGCATTGCGGTAAAAGCTTCATGTCCGGGAGTATCAAGAAATACTACTCTTTTATGGTTAATTTCAGCCGTATAAGCCCCTATATGCTGCGTAATTCCTCCGGCCTCAGTGGCCAGAACGTTAGTTTCCTTAACTGCATCCAAAAGAGAAGTTTTCCCATGGTCGACATGTCCTAAGACTGTTACAACCGGCGGTCTTGACTTCAGCACCTTGTTATCAAGCTCATCTTCTTCGATTATATTTAAAAGGACTTCTTCATCGGGGTCTGCTTTAATTTTAATACTAATTTTGTACTCTTCAGCCAGGATTTCCAATTGATCTTCAGTTAACTGCTGGTTTATATTCGATATTATCCCCAATTCGAGTAGTTTTCGCAGGATATCCGAGGCAGGCTTATTTATTCTTCCTGCCAGCTCACCCACCGTTACTCTTCCTTCGAGGAGAAGGACTTCCGCCGGTGTTACTTGTTTTTCCTGATTTATTTTTGCGGTTTTCCTGGATTTTCGTCCCTCTTTGACAATTTTTTTGCTAACCTGTTTTTTGTTAACCTGTTTATTGACGGGAATCTTTTTTTCCATAGGAGCTTTTTCAACTACTGCTTCCGCACTGTTATCTGCAGCATCAGTTTGTGATTCAAGCGGTTTTTTTTCTCCTTTGGTCAACATATCCAGTATTCTTTTAGCAACCTCTTCGTCCATAGTACTCATATGATTCTTTACATCTACATTAAGCTCCTGAAGGACAGTAATTAGTTTTTTACTGTTAATTCCTAAATCTTTAGCCAGTTCATATACTCTTACTTTTCCCACTGAATTACACCTCCATTAGAATTTACCTCCTTAAAATAATGAGGGATGTCCTTAGAATCGGAGCGAAACTCCAGGTCTCAAGCGAGAGACAAAGGTTTCGGCACACCGCCCTATTTGCATGTTAATCAGGTCTTTCCAGTTGATCTTTTAAAAGAGCAATTATATTTTCGGGGAGTTTCCTGCGCAAACTCTTTTCAAGTCCTCTGCTGTTAATTGCCTTTATGAAACAATCGCTTTTTGGACAGACATAAGCGCCCCTGCCAGCCTTTTTCCCGGTGCCATCCAGCTCAATATCCCCTGCGGGTGTCCTGACAATACGGATTAGCTCCTTTTTATCTTTTATCTCACGACACCCCAAACACATCCTTTGAGGAATTTTGCGTTTACGAACCATAAACCATCTTCCCTTCAAATTACCGGCTTGATATGACTGGAAATCACCTTTAAATGTTTAGTTCATCGTCCAATTCAGGATCGCTGTCCATCGTTTGAACAATACCGTCATCGGTACTGCCGTTAATCGTTTCACTTTCTTGTTGTTCCTTTTGATGTTCGAATTGTTCATGATACTTGGACTCACTGATAATATCAATTTTCCAGCCCGAAAGCTTTGCAGCCAAACGGACGTTTTGCCCTTCTTTTCCAATCGCCAGAGACAGCTGGTAATCAGGTACTACCACCGCCGCGGTTTTATGATCCGGTTTTATTTCTACTTTCAAAGTTTTAGCAGGGCTTAATGACCTGGCAACAAATAGCTCCGGTTCATCACTCCATTCTATAATATCAATCTTTTCACCTTTAAGTTCACTCACAATAGATTGTACCCGGAAACCCTTTGGACCAACACATGCCCCTACAGGATCGACATCCTTATTCCTGGAATATACTGCAACTTTAGAACGGTTACTCGGCTCGCGGGAAATTGATTTTATTTCCACAACACCGTTAAATATTTCAGGAACCTCCAGTTCAAACAAACGCTTTAAAAAACCTGGATGGGTCCTCGATACAAAAATTTGTGGGCCTTTTGTTGTTTTTTTTACTTCTAAAATAAATGCCTTAATTCGATCCCCTTGTTTATATGATTCCCCGGGTATTTGTTCAGGCAAGGCCAGGATCGCCTCCGTTTTCCCCAGGTTAATTATAGCATTTTTTTGTTCAAAGCGTTGAACTAAACCCGTGACAATATCTTCTTCCCGATCAACATATTCCTCATAAATAAGGTCCCTTTCAGCTTCCCTGATCCGCTGAATAACAACTTGTTTTGCGGTTTGTGCAGCGATTCTGCCAAATTTTTTCGGCGTTACTTCATGCTCAACGATATCCCCCAGTTCATAATGAGGGTCTTTCTTCCTGGCCTCTTCTAAAAGGATCTCCTGCTGGGGATTAAGCACTTTATCAACAACTTGCAAACATGTGAAAACCCCTATTTCACCTGTATCCCTGAAAATATATACCTTAACATTATGCGCAGAATTAAAATTTCGTTTATAAGCTGAGATCAGAGCTGCCTCTATCGCTTCAAATAAAGTATCTTTTTTAATTCCTTTTTCTTTTTCAATAGCTTCAAGGGCCAGCAAAAAATCTTGATTCATCTAGAATACCCCCTTATGTATAATTTAAAATACCTATTTAAAAAAGAGGTTGGCTTTCGAAATATCTTTCAGGGAAATATTAATCATTTCGCCTTCATCTGTTTGAAGAGCCATACTGTCATTTTGTAAACCCTTTAGCTCCCCAACAAAATTTTTTTGCCCATTAATTTTTAAAAAGGTTTTTATCCTGACATAATTCCCCTTAAAACGGTCAAAATCAGTCTTCTTCATCAACGGCCTTTCTACGCCCGGTGAAGATACCTCCAACACATAACTGTAGGGAATGGGGTCTTCCCGGTCAAGCAGTTCACCAAGGAATTTGCTGACATGCTCGCAATCTTCAAGAAAAACTCCACCGGGTTTATCAATATAGACAACTAGGTGAACCCGGCCCTTATACGGCTTGTATTCTATCCCCACTAATTCAAGATCCAGATCATTCAGCACGCGAAGAGCCAGGTCTTCAATAGTTTTTTCCACACCTTGTTTACCTCTGCCTATATTTGTCTTCATTGAGAAATCTCCTTCAATGTCTTTTACGAATAAAGAGTGGGTGAGCCCACTCTTTAGAAATTATCATTCCGTTTCTTGCGATACATCTTCAAAAGAAACATTTCCTGAAAATACAATTCCTGTTATCCTGAAAACATTCTATCACAGAAAAAAAGGATATGCAAGCGATGCCTATTTCAGTGAGTCTACCCGGGTAAAATATTTTATAATTTCCCAGTACATTTTCATTCTGGCAGCCATCCCTTTCCATACCCCAAACTTTTCTTCTTTCATAACGTGAGACATATCATGTAAAAGTACTTCTTGAACCCTTACCCCTGATGATTCCATAAAGCGGTTTAGAGCAAGCTCAACACCAAATCTTGCAACATCAAGATCGGAAATTTGCTCCAGTAAGGAAAATTTTAAAGCCCTTTGACCCGAAAGATAAGGTGCCATTTTTTGGGCTAAATCAGTAGCTATTCGGCCTTTATCAAAAATGCCGATAGTCATATCCGCCTGATCATTTATAACCGGTTCAAGAAGGTTATGGACATGTTTGGGAGTCAAACCAAGCAAATCAGCATCAAGAAAAAGCACCACATCAGCTTTATTGTTGTCCAGCCCGGCTTTTAAAGCGCCTCCTTTTCCGCGGTTTACTCTTAGTTCAATTACTTCAACTGCATAGCTTTTAGCTACCTGGACGGTATTATCGGTTGATCCG
Organism: uncultured Desulfovibrionaceae bacterium; assembly: GCA_964597455.1. GTDB lineage: Bacteria > Bacillota > Dethiobacteria > DTU022 > UBA8154 > DUQX01. Next base: position 4,443 of record CAZQXY010000018.1, on the reverse strand, counting down.
TCGCTTACAACGATAATCTTATTAATTAAAGGGGCATTTTTTAATACAGCCAGAACATGTCCAATTGTTTTTTCTTCGTTATAAGCTGGGATAATTACGATAGACTCCATAATGCCGCATTTCCTCCGTTCTATTATTAGATTAACGGGAAAGAATGTCTTTCCTGTTTATCATCGCCGTGATCTCTTCTTCAAGGGCTTTCACAAGCTCGCCCGCAGCAACTTTTTTGTAAACCTTACCCTTTTTGAAGATAATCCCAAGATTATCGCCTCCGGAAATACCGATATCAGCTTCGCGGGCTTCACCGGGGCCGTTTACCGGGCAGCCCATAACTGCTATTTTAAGAGGGCAATCAATTTTCCCGGCCATTTCTTCAACTTTGTCTACCAGTTCAAAAAGGTTTATTTTACAGCGGGCACACGTAGGACAAGAAACAATATCAGGTCCAAAGTACCTCAATCCGGAAGATTGTAAAATATGTCTGGCCACAAAAATTTCTTCCACAGGGTCACCCGTCAGAGATACTCTAATCGTGTCTCCAATTCCGTCCAGGAGCAGAGATCCTATTCCCAGTGAAGATTTTATGATCCCTCTTAAACCCCGCCCTGCTTCAGTAACCCCCAGATGCAAAGGATAGCAAACGCGGTTGGATATTTTTTTGTAAGCCTCGGTATTTGTAACGACATTTGACGATTTAAGGGAAACGACAATATCACGGAATGAACAACTCTCCAGGAAGTCCAGGGTACGCATCGCCGATTCAACAAGCACATCGGCGGTTATTTCACCGTACTTTTCCCTCAATTCCCTGTCAACAGAACCGGCATTAACACCTATACGTATTGCTATACTTTTTTCCCCGGCATTGTATGCAATCCGCGCCAGCTTTTCATTTCCCCCAATATTGCCGGGGTTAATTCTTACTTTATCTGCCCCTTCTTCAATGGAAAGAAGAGCTAAACGATAATCGAAATGAATATCAGCTATAACCGGCAACGGTGAATATTTTTTTATGATTCCCAATGCCCTGGCGGCACTCTCATCCGGAACCGCCAGGCGTACGATTTCACAACCCGCTTCAAAAAGCGCATTAATCTGATTTAATGTAGCTTTAATATCAGTTGTATCAGTTGTAGTCATTGATTGAATAGAAACGGGGGTACCGCCTCCGATAGTAACATTCCCGACCTTTACCGGCAGAGTTTTATCCCTCATTTACGATCCCTTCTCTCATCCGCTGTCTTGGACACATCTTAGAGAAACAAGCGTCTGATATCCTGAAAAGCAATAAAAATCATTAAAAGAATAAGAAAGGTAAAACCGACAAAGTGGATAAACCCTTCTTTTTTGGGATCAATTGGCTTGCCTCTTATACCTTCCAGCACCAGAAAAATCAGCTTGCTGCCATCCAGGGCCGGTATAGGCAACAAATTTATAATTCCAAGATTGATGCTTATAATGGCAGCCAGTGTAAACAGATTGCCTATGCCTGTTTGCATTACCTCTCCAACCACTGCAACTATACCAACAGGGCCAGCCACATCCGCAGGTATTTGGCCTGTAACCATTTGCGCCAAACTGACAAAGATCAGCTTTACGAAAAGCCAGGTATAGGTTATCCCCAGGCCGATTGATGGGAAAAGAGCATACTTTTTATACACGGGCGCAATACCAATAAAACCTTTCCCCGTTTCGTCTTCCTTCTGGGGCACTACATTAATCAAAAGATCCCTGTTATCCCTGTTTGCCTGTATACTAATCTCTTTATCCGGACTGGCATTGATGTAAGCTACAACATCGTCCCAGCTCTCCATTTTTTCCCCGTCGATAGAGAGAATAATATCCCCGTTTTCCAGGCCCGCCCCTTCCGCCCTGCTCTGCGGAAGCACTTCCCCCACCTTGGTAATCCCGGTTTGAGGCACCCCAAGGAAAAGAAAATAAACTAGCGAAAACAGGACAATACCCAGAAGAAAATTCATCAGTGAACCCGCCGCGATCACAGCCAGACGGGATATCAAGGATTTTTCCTGGAAACTTCCTGATTGATAAGCATCCTCCTCCGGATCCTGCGGATCCTCTCCGAGCAGCCTGCAAAAGCCACCCAGCGGGAATATTCTTAAAGTGTACCGGGTACCTTCTTTTTCCCACCCCAGAAGTTCTTTTCCAAATCCTACAGCAAACTCCAGCACCCGGATCCTCGCCATTTTTGCCACAATATAGTGGCCAAATTCATGTACAAAAATTAACAAACCAAAAATAATGATAGAGGCAATTATTGTACCTGTATTAAACATTATACAGCCTCCTTATAGTTTTTGAGCGGTGACATCCGCTTCTTCCCTGGCCCATCTATCCACGGCGATTAGCTCCTCAAGGGAAGGGTTAAATTTTACAATATGCCTGTTCATTATTTCTTCTATTAACAAAGGTATATGTAAAAAAGATAGCTCATTCTTTAAAAATTTTTCGACAGCCGCCTCATTTGCCGCGTTCATTACAGCGGGCAAGGTCCCGCCTGTCTTCCCGGCCTGATAAGCATAATTAAGGCAAGGAAAATGATCATTATCCGGTGGGAAAAAATGAATTTGCTGTTTTTCTTGCCAGTTTAATCTGGGAAAATCATTACCCCATCTCTCCGGATAACTCAAAGCATACTGAATAGGCAAAAGCATATCAGGAATGCCCATTTGGGCGAGAATAGAACCATCGATAAACTCTACCATCGAGTGAATAATGCTCTCGGGGTGAATAACAACATCAATTTTTTTATAGTCCAAATTAAAGAGCCAGCGGGCTTCAATTACTTCAAAACCCTTATTCATTAAGGTTGCCGAATCAATAGATATTTTGGACCCCATGTTCCAGTTGGGGTGTTTCAAGGCCTGTGCGGGAGTGACATTAACAAGCTTTTCTTTTAACCATCCCCTAAAAGGACCTCCTGAAGCTGTAAGGATTATTTTACTTAATTCACCTTCATCTGCTTTATTAATACACTGGAAAATAGCCGAATGTTCGCTATCTATTGGCCTGATAATTATGTTACGGGAACGCGCTTCACCCATAATCAACTCTCCGCCCACCACGAGGGCCTCTTTATTGGCCAGAGCTATTTCCTTTCCCTCTTTAATTGCCGTTAGGGTAGGCTTTAAACCGCTGAAACCAACCAGAGCAATAATGACCATCTCTGCATCGTGCAGGGCAGCCAGTTCCGTTAAGCCTTCTTCACCTGTTAAAACAGCGGTTTTTTGACCGCTATTACTCTTAATATTTTTTTTTAGCTCCAGAGCTTTTTCGTTATCGAAAACCGCCACAGCCTCCGGCCTGTATTTTTCAATTTGGCGCTCTAAGAGCTTAATATTCCTTTTAGTTGACAGCCCTACTACCTTAAATCTGTCTGGAAACCGGTCTATAACCCGCAGTGTCTGGGTCCCGATAGAGCCCGTAGAACCTAGAATTGTAATACGTTGAAGCATATTTTCCTCTCTCCCAATTATAGCAAATTTACCTGTGCTCTTCCATTTTTATCAATTAGAAAAATTTAGTAATACAAAGAAAATAAAAAGGGGCGGCAAAAAAAAGACTGTCAAAGCGATCCAGAATACCGCCATGGCCGGGTAAAAGATCCCCGGAGTCTTTAGCACCCGCACTTCTTTTCAAAGCCGATTGAGATAAATCGCCCAGCGAACCAATTACGCCGGTTACCAACCCCAAAAGCATCCCCGATAAATAGCCGGAAAAAAATAACGGAAAATAGCTGGAGAGGAGCAAACCAGCCAGAGCGCCCCCTGCTAATCCCCCGATAGCGCCTTCTACTGTTTTCTTGGGACTAATTTGTGGAGCCAGCGGTATCCTTCCTACTAAGCTGCCGACAAGATAAGCCATTATATCTGTAACCCAGATAAAGATAAAAAAGAAAACAGTAGCAAGAAACCCTTCCGGTAATAATCTAGTTGCAAGTAAAAAACTCCCCATGCCTCCGGTACTAATTATTCCCCAAAAAGAAAGAGCGGATTCCCAGTATGTAACTTTCGGCAAAATAATGGGCAACATATTAAATGCAGCGAAGAAAAAGGCCCACAGGAAAACTATAAGCAACAAGTTTCCTTTATATGCGGCATAAAGAGCGAGCGGAATAACGAAATAGCCCAACTTATGAACAGGTTTCCATCCACCTTTTTTCATTAAGTTGGAATATTCTTTTAATCCCAATAAAGAGATTATCAGAATTAAAAAACCAAACCAGTAACCTCCCAGATAGATAAAATAAATGATGAACGGCACTCCGATTATAATGGTTACAGCTCTTTTTTTTAACATCAACACATCGCCCCTGTTATAAAATACCCCCGAATCTTCTTTCCCTTTTCTGGTAGTCTTTTATTGCCTTAAGAAAATAATTTTTATTAAAATCCGGCCACATTACCCTGGTAAACCATAATTCTG
>CAZQXY010000017.1:16003-18286 GCA_964597455.1 uncultured Desulfovibrionaceae bacterium | reverse complement strand
CCCCTCCTTTAAACTGGCGTTGTGGGTTTGTCCTATTATGCAGAACTTATAAATCATTTTGCAGAACTTATAAATCATTTATTTCAATCTATATGTAATTATTCCATATCTATGTTTTACTGTCAAGATAGAAATTAGATCATTACAATTAGAGGGTATTATATTTATAATTGTGTTCACTATGGTAAACAAAAAAAGACAATGTCGCCTTAACATAAAATTAATATTTTAATGATGACAACATATGTCTTTTTTGGGAGCCCCGGCAAAATATTAAAAATATCTCCAGAAACATGCTAAATACCATATCTTTTTCAGGGGTTTTACGTTATTAATAGTAAAGAATAAGATTTCTACAAGAGGAGCTATCATGGAAAATATATTTCATAAAAGCAATGGAATTATAAAGTTTTTCTTTTTATTGCTTCTAATATTTCTTCCGGTAAGCGGATCGGCAAATGCAAGTCAAAAGGCAAAGTATTACCTTCCCTCTTATGCCGTTCCTGCTGCAAATTATTCTAATAGCACTAATAGCCATCAGGCATCTTCTAATTTTCAGGGACTATCTTACCTTAAGGCATCTTCAATCCTGGCGGATTTGCAAGGACCGGATTATGTAAAAGCAGGGGTGGATTTTACCATTACACTGGTAACCGGTGAAGACTTCCCGCTTCTGCTCAACCAGGAAGTCAGCTTTTTTGAGTCCTTTGAAGATCAAACTTCCCAACTTATCGGCACATCCAATCTGGACGAACAGGGAAAGGCCGGGCTGAAACTCAGCAAAACAACTGCTGGAAAATATATATATAATGTCATAGTAGGGCCTTTTCAAAATGAAATTGAGGTTACAGTGCTGCCTTCCAGGCCATCCGCTATTCGCGGGGTAGAAGAGGGTTTTTTCCATGAAGCAGGGAAAGCGGTTGAAGTCGGGTTCCTTGTTGAGGACTCTTACGGAAACATAATTGAATTTGGCAACAGGAAAGGGCAGTACCTGCCGAAAGATCTTTTGGAAGTATCTGTTACCGACCCTGCTGATAATCCAATCCGGGGAATAGAGCTGACAAGCAGCCGCGAAGGAATTTTGCTGGTAAAATTTTTACCCGTACAAAAAGGGGATTATGTAGTTAATTCCTTGATAAGAAATACTGGAATTTCTGCCGCAACAGTTGTAAAGGCCAGAGAATTCGGCGATATTGTTGATATCAGCGTTATTGTTGAAAATGAAAAAAGCCCTCTGCTGCGTATAAGCGATAATCAAGCGCAACGCAATACCCTGGAACTTAAACTTCTACTTATAGAAGAACGCGGTTTTACCAAAACCGCGTCTCCCGGTGATAATAAGATCATTTTTTCTACAAATAATCCCGAATTGGTTCTGTTTGATAAAATTACCGGCGGAAAATTAATTGTAAAAGAAAGGGGTAAACCGGGTATCGCCACCATAACCGCAACATACCTTGAAAAAGGTAAAGCCTTGCAGGGTAGTCTTGAGCTACGCATCGCAAGGATTCCTGCGCAAATAAAGCTCGATGTAAAAACAGACGGCCTTACTGCAAAAGTGGAAGCTGTGCTTCTTTCCAAGGAAGGCCTGCCCGCACATGAAAGTTATCAAGAATACGCTATTTCAGCGCCTCCGAAGATTAACATTGTTTCTCAAGATGATTTTAATCATGGCCGGGCAAACTTTATCCTGGAGGCCGAATCATACGGAAGTTATGACATCTTTATCTCATCCGCCGAAGGTATTTCAAAAAAATTCACTGTTGATTTTGATCGACACAGTAAACCCGCAAAACACGTTGTTCTTTTTATCGAACAGGAGTATTATCTTAAAGACGGTGAACCTGTCAAAATGACTGCTCCTCCCTGGATAAGTTATGGACACGTTTTTGTCCCGATTGATTTTATTGTTGACATCCTGGGAGTTAAAGCAATTTCACTCTATTCACCGGATAAGCTAATTCTGCAAGGCAAAGAAAAAGAAGTTATCATTGACAGAGATAAGCTTAAAATGACCGTCTTGGAAAACAATTCTGCCAGGGAGGTTCCTATCGGAGCGCCATTTTTACAAAAGAAAGGGGGATCTTATTTTGTCCCCGCTTCTGATATTGCACGAATCTTCGGCGCCCAGGTAGATTATCTGCCCAAGCATGGAAACATAGAGCACGTATCTTTCACCCTTCCACGGTAAAACAAAAAGAGGCACACTGTCGTGAAAAATATGAAAAATACAATTCATGGCATCTGATGTCTTTTTATTATTTCAGGCCATGCAGGATAATA
>CAZQXY010000017.1:6675-15993 GCA_964597455.1 uncultured Desulfovibrionaceae bacterium | reverse complement strand
ATATCGATCACGTCCTGCTCCAGTTTTTCGCTGTCAGGATCGTTTTCTTCTTCATCGAAGATCACCTGGCTTCCGACCATAGCCAGCGAGCCAAGGATTATCTGGGCAACGGCCTTTGCGTTTACCGGCCGGATCTCCCCCCGTTCCATGGCTTCCTCCACCATTTTGGAGACTTTCGCTACCTGCTGCAGTTTTTTGCCCAGTATTAGCAGGTTGGCATCCTCATCCACGGGCGGGTGGTCAACCATCAAGATAAGCGCCATCTCCTTGTGCCGGCGCAAAAACTCCATAGAAACCCGAAAGAACTCCTGCAGTCTGTGGCGAAATGTTGTTACTCCCAGGAGCTCCTGCCCCACAATAGCCTCATATTTTTGATGAATATAGAGAACCATCTCCAGGAAGAGCTCCTTTTTACTCTTAAAATATTCATATACCGTACCTTTCCCCACCTCGGCCTTTTCCGCGATTTCTTCCACTTTAGCCCTGTGAAAGCCTTTGCGCGAGAAGACTATGACCCCGGCCTCCATAATACGCAGGCGTTTGTCACCGTGTAACTTGTCATTATCAATCATATTTTACATCACCTTTTAAAGCCGTAATCTACTCATTTATCGCGTTTTCAACAACAGCTTTCCTCCGTCTGCTCCTCAATCCACTAAAATCATCAAATATCGAATAGACAACGGGAACAATAACCAGGGTTAAAAAAGTAGAAACGATCAGGCCGCCGATAACCGCAACGGCCATGGAAACCTGCAATTCTGCACCCTCGCCCAACCCGAAAGTAAGCGGAACCATGGCCAGAATAGTCGTCAAAGCAGTCATCAGGATCGGCCTCAACCTGACCGGCCCCGCCGTTAAAATTGCTTCATCCCTCGCCAACCCCCTGCCTCGCAACTGGTTAACATAATCAACGAGCACAATAGCATTGTTCACCACAATACCGACAAGCATAATCACCCCGATAAAGGTAACCACACTGAAAGACGTCCCGGTGATGAAGAGGGCAAGGATAACCCCGATAGCCGCTACGGGTATGGAAAACATGATTACCAGCGGATGAAGCAGCGATTCAAATTGTGCCGCCAGAACCATGTACACCAGGGCTACCGCCATGAGGAGCGCGAGAAACAGGTCCGCAAAGGACTCAGTCATCAGCTCAAACTCCCCGCCGTATTTTACCGTGTAGCCATGCGGCAGGAAGACGTTCTCCTCCACCGCCTGCTGCACCTCCCCCATCACGGAGGCAAGATCCTTGCCCTGCAGCTGGGCGGTAATAGATACAACCCTTACCTGGTCACTGCGCTGAATGGTAATCGGTGCCTGCACTTCCCGGATCTCGGCCACCTCCCCAAGGGGAACCATCAAACCAAGGGGAGAATCCACCAGCAGGTTTTCGATCTCCGCCAGCTCCTTGCTTCCGCCCTCGCTTAAGCGCACCCGTACGTCAATTTCGTCGCTGCCGGTTCGAAAACGGGTAGCAACCTGGCCCTCTATGGCCATTCTGGCCGCCGAAGCGATCTGGGCCGCGCTGAGCCCATAAACGCCGGCTTTCTCCCTGTCTACCAGCAGCTGGATCTCCGGCTGCCCTTCCTCAAGGCTGGTAGCAACCTCCCAGGTACCGGGGATATCCCGCAACAGATCCGCGATCTCTGCGGAGATCCTTTCCAGCTCACTTAAGTTTTCTCCCTTCACGGATACCTCCACCGGGGCGGAAACCATCCCCATGCTGGTACTGATATCCTGGGCGTCCACTGTAATCTCCGCCCCGGGTATATTCCCTATCTGCGACCGCACGCCTTCTACTACCTCCTGCGTGCTGAGCTTTCTTTCCTCCAGCGGTACCAGGGAAACATATATTCCGCCGGTGTTGCTTCCTCCTCCGGTTCCGCCCATACCGATCATCATTCCACCACCGCCGATGCTGGAAAAGATCAGCTCGATTTCTTCTTCGTAACCGCTGAAAACCTGCTCCACCTGCGAAACCACGCGATCGGTTTCTTCCAGGCTGGAGCCGTGGGGCAGCTCCACGGTTACGTTGATCATACCCTGATCCATAGCGGGGATAAATTCCGCCCCGATAGCCGGTACCAGGGTAAGGCTGCCAACCAGCAGGGCTGCAACGATTATCACGGTCAGCGCCCTGCGTGCCAGACAACGGGCCAATAGAACGCGGTAATACTCGTCCAGGGCTTTAAACCACTTTTCGCTGATACTCATCAAACGGGCAAACCGCCCCTGAAGCCGTTGATCCGTGGTTTCATTCCGGTTATTGTTATTATGAAGATGATTTACCTTCAACAGGCGCGAAGAGAGCATGGGAACCAAAGTCAGAGCAACCAAAAGCGAGGAAAGAAGAGAAAAAGAAACCGTTAAAGCGAGCTCGGTAAAGAGCTCTGAGACGATCCCCTTTACAAAGGCAATGGGAAAAAATACAGCAACAGTAGTGAGCACGGACGCCGTTATGGCGTTGGCCACTTCGTTCGTGCCTGATATAGCCGCTTCCTTCCGGTCAAGCCCTTTTTCGCGCATTCTGAAGATATTTTCCAGGACCACGATCGAGCAGTCCACCATCATGCCTATACCGAGCGCCAGCCCCCCCAGACTCATCATGTTAAGATTAAGGCCGCCAAAATAAATGAGAACAAAGGTCGTAATTACTGAAATAGGCATGGAGAGTGCGATAACCATCGTGCTGCGCAGATTTCTCAAAAAAACAAACAGCACCAGCATGGCCAGGATCGCCCCCAGCAACAGGTTGCTGGTCACATTGCTGATGGAAAACTCAATGTATTCCGCCTGATCCATGACGGTAAAGATTGATACACCTTCCGGAAACTGCGGCGCAAGCTTTTCCAGGGCAGCCTTGGTGCTGCGCACTACGGATACAGTATTGGCGCCGGACTGTTTCTGAACGGTAATTGAAATACCGGGCTGCTCTCCCAGCCTGCTGAAACCCGTTATATCCTTAAAACTATCTTCCACCCTTGCTACATCCTTCAGGCTAAGCCGGATTCCGGAGGTGGTTGTAAGGACCGTATCGCCAACCTGGTCAACCTCATCATATTCCCCGATGACCCTTAATGCCATCTCCTGGCCGCCTCTGTCAACCCTGCCGGCAGAGAGGTTCATGTTCTGTAATTGCAATGACTGCACGACCTGACTCATACTCAGGCCGTGGGCGGCCAGCCTTTCCGGCTCTACGATCACCTGGATCTCCCGCGTCAGCCCACCGGTCACCTCAACAGAGGCCACCCCTTCCTGACGCTCGATTTGGGGTTTAATAATATCTTCGGCAAAAGCTTTCAGTTCCTGCACCGGCCTCTCGCCGCTGATACCCAGCACCATTACCGGCATAAGGTTAATATCCATCTTGATGACCATGGGGTCATCCGCCCCTTCGGGGAGGAAACCCCGGACCATATCTATCTTTTCCCGCATCTCCAGAGCGGCAAACTCCATATCCGTTCCCATTTCAAACTGGGGGATCACGATAGAGCTACCCATAGAAGACATGGAACTGATACTGCTGATATTGCCCACAGTGCCCAGGACTTCTTCCAGCGGCCTGGTAACCATGTTTTCCACTTCCTGCGGCGCGGAACCCGTGTAGCCGGTTATCACGATCGCTACCGGCAGCTCCATCTCCGGCAGCAGGTCCAAATGCAGCCCGCTCAGGGAAACGGCACCGATCATCATCAACACCAGGATAACCATAATCACAGCTACAGGCCGGTTAACCGAAAAATTTGACAGCTTCATCGGTCAGCTCCTCCCCCTGCTACCGTGACCTTTTCACCGTCCTGCAGATAGTGCTGGCCTCTGGATACCACCTGTTCACCGGGCTCAACTCCATCCAGCACGCTGGCAGCTTCACCACTTTCCTGGCCCAGCGTGACCCGGCGAAGGCAGGCCAGCCCTTCTTCCACGACAAATACTATTTGCTCACCCTGCCGGGTCAACACAGCCTCCACAGGTATCACCACCGTATTCTCTTCGACTGCAACGGTCGCCCGCACCTCCGCGGTCATTCCTCCTTTTATAAAGCCGTCTTCGTTGGGCAAAAGCACCTTCATCCCGTAAGTTTTAGTCCGGGGATCGGCCACCGGGCTGATGCTCTGCACTTCCCCTTCCAGAGGTTCAGCGGAAAGGGCCGAAATCAGGACATCGACCTTCTGCCCCCTGCCGATACGGCCGACATCCTTCTCCGTCAGGTTCACGCTTACCTGCATTGCCTCCAGCTTATTGATAACCACCAGCGGAATGCCGGGCGCGGCCATCTCACCGGGATTTATATCTACACCGCTGACCGTACCGCTGACAGGTGCGGTAATCAGGGTTTCATTCAGATGGGTGCGTACAAGCTGCAGAGCAGCCTCCGCCTGACGCGCCTGGGCCCCCAGAACAGCAAGTTCTTTTTCCTGGCCCTCTTTTTCCAGCCTGAACTGCTCCTGGGCAGCCTCATACTGAGAGCTCCTCAGTTCATACTCGCTGCACGTACCTTCGTATTCTACCTCGGAAATAATCCCTTCCTGATAAAGCTTTTTCATTCTCTCATAGTTTTCTTTAACGTTATTAAAAGCGATCTCCGCCTGCTGCAAACTGCTGCGTATCTGCTCCATACGCTTGGGCATCGATACTTCCCGCACAGAGACCAGGTTTCCCCGGGCAAGATCCAGGGCGGCCTCGGCCTGCGCCGCCTGTGCTGTGATCTCAGCAGCGTCCAGCCTGATCAACAGATCGCCCTCCTGCACATCATCGCCGTCTTTTACCTTTACCTCGGCCACCTTTCCGCCAGTCTTATGTACTATGCTCACCGTCATCTCCGGCTCAACAACTCCTGTAAAGCTGTTGATGACCTCAACAGAACCACGGTATGCTTCTGTTACCTCCACCGGCACCGACGGAACATCTTCCAAATCATTTCCGGAGGCCTGCCTTCCTGCACTGCATCCCGACAGCAGAGCCGATGACAACAGCATCAAAGACAGCAACATCAGTGAAAACAACATTGAAAACAACGGAGCCGGTAGCGCCGGTGCTCCCCACAACCTCTTCATGCTCACATTTCCCCTCCCAGTTTCTTAGATAAATAAAATGAAAAACCAACTGAGTGCCTGGAATATAACACCCCGCAGCACTCGCCGCCAGACATTAGCCGATGAAAAATGACTGACTGACCAGCCGGCCACCGTATAATTGAAATTATACCTTCCATAATAAGTACTGTCAAGAAAAAAAAAGCCATAAAACCACATCTAGGAATTCTAGAAATCAACAGGATTTACAGTTTGCAGCCCCCATTTTGCGGCTAGCCGCAGCAGCTTTCGGTCTGAGCACACAAAGATAGTTTTTTCAGCGAGGGATAGTGCCGAGGCAAGTTGAATAGAATCCAAAGGGGTAACGTATTCGCCGGAGCAAATCTCCAGGCTTTTTAATAAAATTGAAGGCGTCAAGTCCACGACGCCGATTACTTCATTGCCGATTTCACCAAGGAAACTTGCCTTAATTAAGGCAAATTCTCTTTCATCCAGAAGATTATCGACATCCACTAACCTCCTTAAATTAGAAATAACTTCACAAAGTGTAACCGTTGAAATAAAAATAGCTGTCTCCTTAGAAAAGAGCCGGTCCATAAAATCCGAGCCCTGTTCCAGAACATACCTTTTAAAAAGGGCACTGGTATCGATATAATAAGTTTCAAGAGGCATTATTTATTCCTCCCGGAGTTTGCCGGTACGTTCCGAAAGGGAAAACGGTATTTTTTTTAGAATCTGACGGGTTTCCTCCAGGTTTGCTTTATCATTGCAATATTGTTTACAGTGCTCCTTGATTATTTCAGCACCGTTCTGGCGGGGAACAGGTTTGAGCAGCAGGTTATTACTGTGAATTGAAGCATCCAAATAATCTCCTTCTTTGATGTTTAATTGTTTTCGTAATGATTTAGGCAAAGTGATTTGACCTTTGGAAGTTACCTTTACCTTTTTCAAAGCGATTACACCTCCCATGGCGCAAGGAATCCTTACTTTCTTACAACATTGTAAACCAAAAGCTGTTCTTTTGTCAATAGCCGGTATTTTTTATTGCGAAAAAGGAGCAGATCTTATAATATGGGGGGGGAAGTGCCAGAGGCTTAAGTTCACTTCCATGATTATGCAAACAGATTTTATGCACTGTTAGGTCCAGTCAGTCCAGGGGACATTCCATTGGGGGACATTCCTCTGCAAGAGGTGTGTCCCCGGACCTTGTGGGGAGGTGGAGCGGTGAAGTTGAAGTCTATCATTACCACTAAAAACCTGTGCAAGTATTACAAAATGGGCGAGGTTACAGTTGAAGCGCTAAAAGATGTCGATCTCGAACTGTACGAGAGCGAGCTGGTTGTAGTTCTCGGCCCAAGCGGGTCGGGAAAAAGCACGCTGCTAAATATCATCGGGGGAATGGATAAAGCATCCAGCGGCGAACTGTACTACGAAGATAACCCCCTGCACAGTGCGGATTCCAACCAGCTGACCTTTTATCGCAGAAATGATGTGGGCTTTGTCTTTCAATTCTACAACCTCATGCCCAACCTCACCGCCTACGAGAATATCAACCTCTCCGTCCAGATAGCGAAAAATCCCCTTTCGATCGATGAGCTGCTGGAGAAGGTGGAGCTCTCCGAACGCAAGGACCATTTCCCCTCCCAGCTTTCAGGGGGAGAGCAGCAGCGCATCGCGCTGGCCAGAGCCCTGGCCAAAAACCCCCGGCTGCTTCTCTGCGATGAACCCACCGGCGCCCTGGATTTTAAGACAAGTATTCAGATCTTAGCGCTGCTCAAGGACTTTTGCCGGACATACGAAAAAACAGTGGTCCTTATCACCCACAATACGTCCATAGCGGGTATTGCAAACCGCGTGATCTATTTAAAAGACGGCAAGCTCGATCACATTGAAGAAAATAGTAACCCTCTGCCCCCGGAGAAGGTGACCTGGTAATGCTCTGGAAAAAAATGCTCAGGGATTTAAACGAACACAAGGGCGCATATATTGCCTGTATGGTAATAATTATCATCGGGCTAATGGTCTTCACCGCCTTTTCCATGTTGCTGGAAAATTTAAAATCATCACAGCAGACCTTTTATAAAAACCAGAATTTTGCCGATGGCTTTGCCGGCGTCAAAGCACTGCCCTTTACAGAAGTAAAAAAGCTGGAGGATCTTGAGGGAATCGCCCGCGTCCAGGGCCGTTTTGTGACAGATGTGCGGGTCCTTTTTCCCGGCAGGGAAGATAATGTCTACCTGCGCCTTATCTTTCTGGATCCGGATGAGCAAAACCGGATCAACGACATGCTGCTTCTGGAGGGCAGGCCCCTGCAAGAAGGGAAAATGAATATCCAGATCGACAACAAGTTTTATGAAGCGAATAACCTGGGCTTGAATGATAAACTGGAAATTATCGCCGCCGGAAAAAGTAGAGAGCTGTACATTGCCGGGGTAGGCACAAGCCCGGAATTTATTTACGCCCTGCGCACCGCGGCGGATTTTTACCCCTCCCCGGATAGCTTCGGGGTCGCCTTTATTCCGCTGCAGACACTGCAAACTCTGCTGCCTGACGAAAATGCCTTCAACGATCTGGTATTTACCCTGGAACCGGGAGCCCAATACGGCGATGTGGAGAAACTGCTGGAATACCAGCTAAAACCCTACGGTTTGAGGAGCCTAATTCCCAGGGACGATCAAACAAGCCATTTACTGCTCTCGGAAGAATTGACCGGTCTGGAATCAATGTCAACCGCCATACCCGTTCTCTTTCTCTCCATCGCGGCGGTGATCCTTTACATTGTCGTCCAGAGAATGATCGAGCAGCAGCGGGGACAGATCGGAATCCTGAAAGCCCTCGGCTACACCAATAAAGAAACGGTCTTTCACTACATGTCGCATACCATGATCATCGGCTTGGCCAGCGGAATTGTGGGAACACTGCTGGGGATCGCCCTCTCATATCCCTTCACCAACCTCTACCAGATGTTCTTTAACATGCCGCTTCTGAAGGGTGAACTCTCCACCGCATACTATTTTATCTTCGGGATTTTGCTCTCGCTGGCATTTTCCCTCTCGGCCGGCTACTTAGGATGCAAAAAGGTGCTGAACCTGGAACCTGCGGAGGCCATGAGGCCGCCGGCCCCGCCCAGCGGGAGGAAGGTCTGGCTGGAGAGGATCTCCTTTCTCTGGAACACGCTGACCGTCCAGGGAATGATGTCGGTGCGAAATATCTCACGCAACAAGGGACGCAGCCTCTTTATTTTCGGGGGGATCACCTTCTGCTTTGCCATCTCCTGCTTCACCTGGTCGATGAACGATATTATACAAAAAATGATCTTCGACCAGTATGAAAAGGTGGAAACATATGACTTAAAAATATCCCTCGCCGCCCCCCTGGCGGAGCAACGTGTGCTGGGAGAGCTGAGGTCCTTTACCGGCGTGCGGCAGCTGGAAGCCATAGCTGAGGTTCCCGTGACACTCCAAAACAAATGGCTTAAAAAAGACGTGCAGCTGCTGGGGATTACAGAAAACAGCGGCCTTTATCATATCCTGGACAAAAACGGAAGGGAGATCGCCCCTCCCAAAAATGGCCTCCTTCTATCGGAGCGCCTGGCCATGCTGCTGAATGCCGAACCGGGGACAATGATCAACGTCGAATCCATACTGCACAGCTCTGATTCATGGGAGGACAAAGAGCTGCCGGTCGTGGGAATCATCCCGCAGTACCTGGGTCTGAACGCCTATATGGACCTGCACGCTTTGCAGGATTTTTTAAAGGAGGACGGCCTGACCACCTCCGTCATGCTCAGTATGGACGAAGGAACCATACCCCGCCTGCAGGAAGAATACAGGCAGAGCAGCCACATCAGCAACATGGACCAAAGGGGAGAGAGAATACGAAAACTGAATGAAATGATGGAGTCTTTCGGCAGCATGATCTATCTCTATGCCCTGGTCGGGGTAATCCTCGGTTTTTCCATTATCTATATCTCATCAATTATTACAACATCGGAGCGCAGCAGGGAGCTGGCGTCGATGATGGTCCTGGGGATGACGCCGCCGGAAGTGCTCTCCGTGGTAACATTTGAGCAATGGTTCATCAGCGTCCTGGGGATGGCTGCCGGGGTGCCGCTGGCAAAGCTGTTCATGTCGGGTATTTCAATAGCCATGAGCAGCGATGTTTTTACGATACCGCCGATCATCTCCACTTTTTCATATCTCATGGCCACCGCGGTAACGGTGCTCTCTATCTGGATAGCCCATAAATTTGCCGGCAGGAAAATACGCAGTTTAAGCCT
>CAZQXY010000017.1:4665-6575 GCA_964597455.1 uncultured Desulfovibrionaceae bacterium | reverse complement strand
AAAGAAAGAAAAACACAGAAGAATATGTAAGGAGGCGGGTGGAGCTTATGCAAAGGAAATGGAAGATTATTTTTGGGGGAGTGCTGGTAGTAATCGTTCTGGCGGCAATCGCGCTTCAAGCTTTCCAGGGGTTGGAAGCTGAACTGCTCGAAGTGCAGCCCCGCGATATCGCAAATACCTTTAAAGAAGAAGGGAAGGTCGTCTCAAAAGTGAACCGCCCCATCCACGCTCTCTACGGGGGAGAAATTCTCGAGCTCCACGTTAAAGAGGGACAGCAGGTTAAAGAAGGCGATCCTCTGGCGGTGCTTAGCTCGGAGGAGCTGGTCTTTCAACTGCGCCAGCTCGAGGGGCAGCTCCTGAGCCTGCAGGGCGAAGAGGAGAAAACAATACAGGAGCCGCTGGAACCGATGCTAAGAAGCCAGGAACTGCTCGTGCAGCAGGCCCGGCAGGATTTGGAAACAGCAGAGGCCAACCTGGCCAGAATTGAAAAGTTATATGCAACAGGCGGGGCCTCAAAAATAGCATACGAAGAGGCGCTCAACGCGGTAAAAACAGCGGGAATCAACCTGGAGATGCAGGAGGAAACCCTGGTTCTGCTGCAGAAAACTTACAGCCCCGCAGGGGGAACAAACGAGTTTTACAGGGGAAGGAAAGAGGCCCTGCGAGCGCAGATTGAACTGCTGCAGTACCAGCTGGAAGCGTGCACCATTACCGCTCCAGTGGAGGGAAAAGTGGCAAACCTAACGGCCAGGGCAGGCGACCTCCCCACTCCAGGCGTGCCCATCATGAGTATCTTCCAGGAGGGCAATTTCGAAATTGAAGTATACGTGCGCACAGATGACCTGCAGGGTATTTCAGCCGGTATGGAGGTTGTTCTCATCCTGGGAAGCAACGCCCCGGATCCGGAGATTACTCACACCGGCACAGTGAAGAATATCGCGCCAACCGCCGTAGAAACCGTCTCCTCCCTGGGGCTGGCCGAACAGCGCGTCAAGTTCCTCGTCGAGCCCGCGCCCTCCGCCACCGGCGATCTGTTCCCGGGATATAAGCCCGATGTCGAATTTACCCTCGATAAGAGGGAGAACGAACTGGTCGTACCTAAAACGGTGCTCTTCCCTTACGAAGAGGGAGACGCCCTCTGGGTTGTAAGAAACGGAAAAGCGGAAGTTCAAATTGTAAAGACGGGATTCGAAAACGACAGGGAGGTAGTAATCACAGCAGGGCTGCAGGAGGGGGATCTGGTAGTTTTAAACCCGCAGCTGGAAGGGCTTAAAGAAGGCAAAAAAATAACCGGCATTCACGCCAATTAGCAACTATATCATGTTATTGGCCTACTATCCACTTAATTATTTTCTGGCGGATACGGTTAAGTCGCTTCTCAGAAATCTCGCCAATTGCCCCGGGAAGAAGCCCAATATCTACTACAGCCTACAGCCAAACGCCCAACTCGGACAACACTTGTACCTTTAAGTCCAGATATAGCAAAGTCAGCTTCCTTTATAACTTCGTCAAAGTGAGGGATTGTCTGCTCTAACCTGCTTGAAATCATTGCAACCAACCAGTCGTGGTATATTCCCGGGACTCTTGCAATCAATAGGACGGGCCGCAGTTTACCTTCCCCAAGATCTGTCCGGGGAAATTGGAGGAGGGCTATCTTTCCCGGCTTCACGACCATCGCTCCTTGAGATCCGCCTCAGTATAGGGAATTTCCTCTTCCAGACCACGCAAAGCTTGGGCCAGGGAAAATGCACCCCAGGTGCGATCTTCCTCGCGTAAGCGCTTAATCTCAGCAATGATTTCATCGGTCGAGCGAGGGTCTTCCCATTCACCTGCAGAGTATTCCCGGAGAGCCCTTTCGAGGAGAACAAGAATTTCATTGTTTAGACTGCGGCGCTCAGCAATTGAAAGAC
>CAZQXY010000017.1:0-4655 GCA_964597455.1 uncultured Desulfovibrionaceae bacterium | reverse complement strand
TATCTTTCCCGGCTTCACGACCATCGCTCCTTGAGGTCCGCCTCAATATAGGGAGTTTCCTCTTCCAGCGAGGAGAACAAGAATTTCATTGTTTAGACTGCGGCGCTCAGCAATTGAAAGACTGCGGATCCTTTCCAAAAGGTGTTCCGGTATATTGCGTAAGGTAAGATTCGCCATGCCAAAAGTCCCCCTTTCCTATATTATATTACATAGTTACATTATGAACTCATTATGGTTATATTATAGCACCACGCCTTTTCCCAATCAAGAAAAGTTTATTGACCGCCTGATTACAAAGAACAAACTACAGATTGGGGTCTTTTGTTTTTGTTCCAGAAAAGGCAGCAGGTTTTTTTAGCCTATCCTTCACCCTATCCTTATGATCAGTATCGTTACAACGCGGGATCTGCTTCGGAAACCTTCCAAATACGATCCATGAAAGGGAACTGGTTCTGCTCGCCAGCCATACCACAAACCAGGAAATGAGCAAGGCACAGGCAAACCCGCCCAAAACAGACGCGTGATAAACCCATGGGATACCGCTAAAATCTATCCTGCGGTAAAACCTTAAAACCAGCGGGTGAAAAATATAAATGCCGAAGGAATAGACGCCCAGCTGTATCAACCGGTTGACGAATGAAGCCGGAAGTCTTTTATATATCCAGAAGGAAAACAGAAACAGGACAAGAGCCGTCGCATACGTGTAAAAATTCCAGAAAAAAGTATACCATTTTGCATCATAGTAGATGTTTTGCGCCCACATAGCATAGTAAATCCAGACATAAAGGCCTCCAAAGACAAGCCAGAAACTGACAAGCAAGCGCATTTTCCAGGCGCTCCACCAGGCCATAAATTGCTCATAGTATATTCCTAAAAAAGCCCCCAGGAAATAATACGACATATAAGAAAAAGCAATGCTGCCGGTACCGATCGTAATTCGAAAATAGTAACTGTTTAAAAAGACGAAAGTCCACTGTAAAAGAAAGCCGAACCAGATTCCGTGTTTAACGAAGGCTTTGTTTTTCTTAAAAACCCAGAGCAGCAGCGGAAACAACAGGTAAAACTGGATGCTGATAAAGACGAAGTAAAGGTGGTCGTATGCCTTTCCGGTAGCCAGCTTGACAACAAAGTCCCGCATAACCTCAGAAATACTGCCATACTGAACAAAGGGAGAGGCAACAATATAAAAATAAAGTACCGAGAAGATAAAATAAGGAAAGATAACATATTTCAAGCGGTTCAAATAAAAGTTTTTGATCAGTTCCCTGTCGAACCGCCTGTTGTAATAGCTATAAAATAAAACAAAGGCACTTAAAAAGATGAACGTGGCTGTGCCAAAGGCGAAAAACCTGTTCAAAAACACGTAAAGCGGATACAGCGCTGACGTTTTTGCCAGCTCAACCGTAGTAAATGAAGTCGAGTGCACCATTATAACGCCGAGAATCGCCAGTGCCCTCGTTATATAGATCTCGTTAATTTGTTTACTTTTATTCATTTCTCATAACAGGAAGCTTATACTTCGCCATAGCGCAACCCCTCTTTTAACTTATAATTTATTTTAACAGCTTGCCTGTATATTATCAATGACTCTGTCTCCTGATGGCTCCTCTGGAGATAGGATCAACTGCCCCGATAAAAAGGGGTATTAAGTTTTCTTAGGAAATTAGCGCTCCCTCCGCAGTTATTCTTGTTCAGCTAAAAGCTGCCGGTACAGCTCAAACAGTTCGTTATTATCGGTAAATGATTCTTTAAATGCTTCCGCCTCTTTTTCTTCGCCCTTGTGCTCCAGGATTACAGCCCTATAAACGAGCGATATGCCATAATTTTCTTCTTTTTCGCCCATAACGGCAAAATATGCCTGGGATCGGTCATAATCCTCCAGCAGAAAAGCGGCCTGTCCGAGGTAAAAGTATAACGCTTCCGCACTGCCCTGAATCTCCACCATCCTATCATCCAGAAGAAGAATTCCCCGCAGCTGCTCACCTGCTTTTTTCTCCTCCGCTGTTGACAGGTAGTGCTCTGCTGCCGCCAGTTTCGCGCGCGCAACCTGCACAAAAATTTCCGGCTGTTGGGGATGCAGCTCAATCGCCCTTTCAGCATACCCCAACCCCTCATCAATATATCCAAACCTCAACAGCATCGCTCCATATTCCAGGTTATAACCGGCATTGAAGGGTTCAAGCTCATAAGCCTTGCGCATTAAATCCAGCGCCATTTCCTGCAGTTGCGGCACAGCATTACTGTTCTCTTCAGAAGTGGAGAGGCGTTCATAAATCCGACCCAGATTGATGTAATTTACTGCTTGATAAGGATCGGCGCTGATCGCTCTCCCGTATAATGCTACCGCCTCCTGTATATGGTTTTCCTGCAGTTTGCTTTCCGCTTCTACCCCGAACCTGTACCCGTTCCAGAGGGAAATCGAAAGAACCAGCAAAAAAAATCCCACCAAAATCCCCACAACGCAGGCTGCCCATGAAGGCAGGCCAAAGGCGGCAATTTTTTTTCTCCACCCGGAAGGAATAAAAGCAAAATGTCCTTCATCCAGGACCAGGCTTCGCCCCGCCCCCAGAAGGGCAAACAGAAAAATACTTACAGCCCCCAGGGAAAGGTTGAAATCTATTGCACTGTGCGCTCCGAGCGCAACGGCGGGAACAAATACCGCGGCCCAGTAATTTTTCTTTTCCAGGGTAGTTTTGCTGTTAAAAAACCCGCGTAAAAAAGCCCGGATAAAGAAAACCCATATCCCCACAAATGCCAGGAATCCCAGGATGCCCGCCTCTATCCAAACCTGAAGAAAGTGGTTGTGCACCTCTGTTGTAGAGTAAAGCTTCTCCTGATAGCCCAAATACAGCGCTTCCCAGCCCCCGCCTCCTGCTCCCAAAAGGGGGTAATCTGCAGTGATTTTTAAGGCATCCCTGAAAAAAGTAAAGCGCCCCTCCACGCTGCTCTCTCCCGCACCAATAGAAAACATGCGGTTGTAAATCCTGTCCGGCAAAATGCGCTGCAGCGTAAAATTCAGCGACCTTTCCCCCCCGCTCTCCTGCAAAAGCACAGGAAGCAACAGTTGTACCCCCACCAATAGCACGAGTAGGACCACCGCTCCCGCAACAGCAGCCTTCAGCTTCCAGCTTAAGGGCAGGAAAAGTTCCGTTAACAGCCCTCCTGCAACCATCAAGAACACAGCTAATAGTAAATACCTCCATACCAGGGCGGGGCTATCCCCGCGCATGGCATTATCGATTCCAGACATCAGCAGCAACGAAACAAGCCCTGACAGGGCAAGATATATCGCCTTGCGCATCCTGTTGCCCCTGCCGATAACCAGGACAAACAGCACTGCCAAAAGCGGCATCAGAAGCCAGGCGCCCCGGGAATAGGTAAAAATAAAGGTAATGAATAGAATGATAGCGGGAACAAGATATATGGGACGGAGAAACCATCTCTTAACCCGGCCGATCAAAGCCAGGGCAATAAAGTACGCCGCTGTAAGATAGGCCGCCGCCGTATTGGGGTACTGCAGGGACGTAAAGATACGCCCCCCGACATATGCCCCGTGAAGGTCCCACGTTCCGGCCGCGGTGCCCAGCCCCCCCAGGGCAACCGCAACCCCGGCTGCGAGGAGGATATGCAGGATTATGGGCAAGCCCAAGCCCGTTGAAGATCCTGTTTCCAGAGCCGGTTCACCATGCTTACTACCAGACTCACCGTGCTCACCTGGCCTAATGGATACACCAAGCCTACCGGGCTTGCCTGTTTTATCAGGCTCACTTGCCTTAACGGGCCTATGGGATTTATCGGGCGTACTGAACTCACCGGGGTTATTACCGGACACCCCGAGGCCAGGCTTGCCATGCCTGCCATGCCCGCCAGATTTATCGGAAGAACCGGTCTTCTTATTAAAAGGAGCAAAGGGGTTGTTACGGCACAGATCAAAGACCAGCAGGTAGATAACAAAGTAATTGGCAACCTTCAAAAATTCCCCCAGGGCAGCAGACTTGTTAACCGCCACAAAAAACGAGAGGAAATAAAAAACAACCAGGGCAAATACGCAGTAATCCGGCGGGGCGTTGAAACACCCCGCTTTCATCCGCAGCAGCCTGCTTGTACAATACAGAATAAACAAAGAAAAACTGATGATATGTACGGGTAATAATTCCTTTGGGAAAAACAACCCTCTTTGAAAAGGACCGGCAACAATAATATAAGCCAGGGCAACCAGTATGACTATTGATATAATATGCATTACTACCGCAATACCCGCCCCCGATACAGCCCCTGTTCTATCCTTTCCTTTTTTAAACTTCTGTTTTGGTGATCCGGCTTTATTTACGGTCCTTTTCGCCAACTGCTATATCCTGCCCTTTCATCTTAATTGGGAAACCTCATTGGGAAATACCCCTTAGAAGATTCTACAAAAATTTCAGATTTCCTTTATAAAACTCTTAGCTTTAGCGTAGAATGGAAAGCCCGGCTTAACCGGCCCTGCCTTAGAAAGGCAATAAAAAAAGCGCCGGGGGGTTAACCCCAAACAGCGCTTATTCATTATTCAGTATTAGTTTTTCATTCAATATTAGTTTTTCAACTATAGACTTGCTTAAAACGAAGCCGGCCGCAGCCAGGGCTTTTCAAAAAGAATCCGCAATTGCTCGTAAGAG
>CAZQXY010000016.1:16929-18681 GCA_964597455.1 uncultured Desulfovibrionaceae bacterium | reverse complement strand
AAGAGCTGTAAAGGGGACCCCTGACCCTGTACTGAAGTCAGGCGCTCGTAAGCTGAATGATTGTCTGGCCCGCTCAGGATATCTGCCACCGGCAGAACCAAACAACTCTGTAACGGCTTCCCGTGAGCGCTCAGACCAATTATTTTGCTGACCTGAGTGGATAAGGTCTAATAGCTTCTGCATATCGTGAGTCCTTTCTTTATCTGTATAACCATCTCTTGATAAAACTCCAATCCATTATCGTTCCATTATCATTCAATATTCTTTCATAAAAAGAAATGTAAATTTCCTTATTATATGACAATATTCTATTTCCAACAGCAGGAATCCTTGCATTATTTTTACTATTTTTTCGAATAAAAAACATTTGATCTATACCAATAGTTTATCGGCAAGTCAGCGAATATTTTTTGTACCAGCTTCATGGTATCCAGGGCATCTGCTCGAGCACGGTGTTGTTGCCAGAACATCTCGTCTTTTCACTATTTTGCGGGTTTTATGATTCATCTGTTACTGGTTATTTTACCGGTCCAGGCCACTCCAGCATCCCTCCAACCAGATTGTAGACCTCAGTGTATCCCTGTCCAGACAAAAATTCTGCAGCTTCACCACTCCGTCGAGCGCTGCGGCAGACAAGGACGATTACATCATCAGGGTCCAGCAGCATATAATTGTCTTCAAGCTCTCCCAGGGGCAGCAATTGTGCATCAGGGATATGCCCCTCATTAAATTCGTTTTCTTCGCGTACGTCAATAAGCTGAAATTCCTTACCTTCTTCTATCCAGGAAAGAAGTTCTTGAGCAGTTACCTCCTTGTATGAAAAAGATGCATCGGAAGGTTCAGAAACCTGGCAACCTGCTCCGAACACTAAAACAGCGACCAATAGCACAATGGCTAAGCGCTTCATCATCTAATCGCCTCCCTGTGACTATATTAACTCAGATTGCTGCTCATTTAATATACATTATATCCTATAAACTAATGCATTTAGCAAAGAATACTTGGGCTTTATAAGATAATAATAAATAAAGCGGATTTCAAAGTTTTAGTGATAGATTGGGGAGACAATAGATGACCCTGCGAATACCGGCTGCCACTTATCGACTTCAGTTTACCAGCGAGTTTGGGTTTGATGAAGCGGCTGCACTGATACCCTACCTTGATGCACTGGGCATAACTGACCTATATGCCTCACCGTTTATGCAGGCACGGGAGGGAAGCGAGCACGGTTACGACGTGACAGACCCGCGACGGCTCGATTCGGGCGTAGGCAATCGGGTCGATTTTGTGGGCATGTTGGCGGCGTTAAAGGATCGGGGAATGGGGCTTTTGCTGGACATTGTACCTAATCATATGGCAGCAAGTCCTGAGAACCCTTGGTGG
The DNA here is from genome assembly GCA_964597455.1 of uncultured Desulfovibrionaceae bacterium. Lineage (GTDB taxonomy): Bacteria > Bacillota > Dethiobacteria > DTU022 > UBA8154 > DUQX01. Next base: position 17,298 of record CAZQXY010000016.1, on the reverse strand, counting down.
CGCGATGTTCTGCGCTGGGGGCCCAATTCGATACATGCTGCCAAGTTCGACATCGACTGGGATGCGAAGCAGGAACAGGACGTTCCTGCAGGTAAACTGATCCTGCCCATCCTTGGCGCCCCGCAGAGTGAAGTCTTGGAAAACGGAGAAATAAAACTCGATCTGGGACCCGACGGGTTTCAGATCCGCTACCAAGAGCAGCACCTGCCCGTTTGTCCGGACTCATACCGGTTCATTCTTACAGAGTGCGATAAGAATCTGGCGCTTGAAGGGGATAAGAGCCTTTGGGAACTGTATCTGGACGAGGAGCAGGTGAGAGAATTCATCAACAAGGTACTCGAATTCTGGAACGACAGGGCCGAGCAGAAG
>CAZQXY010000016.1:0-16919 GCA_964597455.1 uncultured Desulfovibrionaceae bacterium | reverse complement strand
CTGATAGATCGACAACATTACCAGCTGGTCTATTGGAAAGAGGACCAACACCAGATCAACTACCGCCGTTTCTTTGATATCAACGATCTGGTCTCGCTGCGAATCGAAGACGAAGCGGTTTTCCGGGCAGTGCATGCGCGGGTGCTGGAATTGGCCCGGGCAGGCGCAGTCACGGGCCTGCGGATCGACCATATAGACGGGTTGCATGACCCTGAAGGCTATCTCGTTCGGTTGCAAAATAACCTGCAGGCTCACGAGCCGGAGTATAGCTCCACATCGACAATAGCCCCAAGGGCGATCAAGAATAAAAACAAACCGGCCTTTTACGTGCTGGTGGAGAAAATACTGGGGGCAGATGAAGAACTTCCCAATACCTGGCCCGTGTCAGGCACCACGGGTTACGATTTCGCAAACATATTAAACGGGCTATTCGTAGACACCCGGGGGCTTGATCTGCTGGAGGCCTTCTACACACGGTTTACCGGGATCGAGACGGAATTTTCCGACCTGGTAAATACACAAAAACGGCTGGTCATGCAGGATCTTTTCAGCGGTGAGATGGAAGATCTGTCGGAAGAACTGGCACGCTTAGCAGCTCAGGATCCCCAGGCGCAGGATATTGCTCCTGAAGACCTTAAAGCTGCTTTGACGGGTATTACAGCCGCCTTTCCTGTCTATCGGACCTATACCCGGGGGTTTTCCGTAACTCCTGTCGATGCTGAATACATAGAAGAAGCGCTGGCCGAAGCGGCAAGTTACGGGGATGGTTCAGAGCAGGCACGGGCTTTTTTGCGCCGGCTGCTCCTCTTAGAGTATGCCGATCATATGCCTGATGAAACTCGGAACGAATGGCTCGGGTTCGTAATGCGCTGGCAGCAGTTCACCGGGCCAATCATGGCCAAAGGTTTTGAAGATACCGCACTCTACCTTTACAACCGGCTCGTTTCTTTAAATGAAGTGGGAGGCGACCCTGCAGGAGGCAGCGTATCCTTAGAAGAGTTTCACAAACGGATGCTGGCCCGGTGCGCACACTCACCACAGACCATGAACGCCACATCCACCCACGACACCAAGCGCAGCGAGGACGTGCGGGCACGCATAAACGTTCTTTCCGAAATACCGGAAGCCTGGGCAGAGCGGGTTGGCCAGTGGCAAGAATGGAACGCTTCTAAAAAGCCGCTGGTGACAGGAAGGCCGGTGCCTGATAATAACGGGGAGCTATTATTATACCAAACGTTGATAGGCGCCTGGCCATTGCGTCAAGCAGAGGAAACCGATTTTATCAAACGACTGAAGGAATACCTTGTCAAGGCATTCCGGGAGGCGAAGGCGGATACCAGTTGGCTTGACCCGGATGAAGAGTACGAGAGCGGCCTTTCCGCCTTTGTCCAGCGCATTCTCGAAGATTCCACGTATAATCGCTTCAGGCAGGATCTTCGTGACTTCATCGGGCTGGTGGCATATTATGGAGTGCTGAACTCTCTGGCCCAGGTTGTATTGAAGGTGGTATGCCCGGGGGTGCCCGACTTCTTCATGGGCAGCGAGCTTTGGAATTTCAGCCTGGTGGACCCTGACAACCGCCGTCCGGTAGATTATGAACAACGTATCGAACTTCTGAAAGAGCTCCGGCAACGTGAGGCGGGCCAGGACCTGGCTCACGAACTCCTGGAAGGCTGGGATAATGGCCGTATCAAGCTCTATGTGACATGGAAAGCACTGGAATTGCGCCGTGCACAGGCCGCGCTTTTCGCGTCCGGAGCATACTTGCCCCTGAATACAGTGGGCCCCGCTCAAGAGCATCTGTGCGCTCTGGCAAGGCATACCGAAGAGAACTGGGTGATCGCAGTCGTGCCCCGGCTGCCTCTGTGCATGACTACAGGGGGCAATCCGGCGGCACTCCCGGAAACAAAACCCCCGGTGGGCGCTGAGTTCTGGGCGGATACGGTACTTGTTCTGCCCGCTGCCGCCCCTGCCCGTTGGCGGAACATTTTTACGGGAGAAATTGTAAATACGGTAGAAATTATAAATTCTGCCCCGGCTGCGGAGGGTAACATGATCTCAGACTCCGTGAAAAGCTCCATGGAAAGTTCCATGGAAAGCTCCGTGAAAAACGCAGCCAACCCGGCTAACGTGCAAATACTACCCCTGGAAAAGGTGCTGGAAGCTTTTCCGGTGGGGATCCTCATACCCGATTAAGTTCCAAAATTATTGTTCGAAATTACTGCTAAATTTTTTGTACATTTCCTGCCAGTGTATATTTTGCTGCATGAATTGCAGAAATATGATCATCATCTGATATGTTTCATCGCTAATATTGTGTTCCATCTTTTCCGTATCTTCCAGAATGTTTTGCCTCACTCCAATCATCATCAGAAACTTTTCAATTGTTTCATGCCGCTTTAGTAAATACTCACCAGTTTCCCGCCCAAGATCCGTAAATTCAACAACCCCATATTTTTCATAGTTTAAATAACCCATGTCAGCAAGCTTTTGCACCATTTTACTGGCCGAAGGCGGCTGAACATGCAAGGCCTCCGCCAGGTCGCCCATCCTGGTATAACCCTTATCCTTGCCAAGACGAAAGGCCATTTCCAGATAATCCTCCATGCTGGGGGTTAATACATTCTCATCCTGCCTGAGCAGCGCATAGCCTCGCACAGTATAAAATTCTTTGTCGTCCCTAACCATTTTTCATCACCCTAACATTTTTCTCTACCCTAATCTTTATGCTCCTTCAATAAAACAGATAACTTGCTTTATACTAACGCTACAGCGAAAGATTACCTTTTTCGTTATTCCGCTGCTAATTTTCGCTGTAGTGCTAATCCCATTAAAACCCCAGTAAACGGACCGTCTGTGCCACAAGGATACAGACAATAATCCCTGTAATGGTCGGGATCAGAAAGGAATAAAGGGTCCATTTCAGGCTCTGTGTTTCTTTGCGTATGGTCAGCAGGGTTGTGCCGCAAGGCCAGTGATTGAGAGTAAAAAGCATGGTGCAGACGGCAGTCAGCCAGGTCCAGCCATTATCCACAAAAAGCTGTCTCATTGCCTCCAGGCTGTCGAGCTCCAGCATGACACCCTGCGACATGTAGCTCATGATTAGGATGGGCATAGCAATTTCATTGGCCGGCAGGGCCAGGATAAAGGCCATGAGGATAAAACCGTCCAATCCCATTAACCGGGCAAAAGAATCGAGAAAACCTGCACAATAGTTGAGGATACTGGTATCCCCTACAAATGAATTAGCCATAAGCCAGATTACTAAACCTGCCGGAGCCGCCACAATAATTGCCCTGCCCAATACAAAGATGGTTCGATCCAAGATGGAACGGACAATAATACTCCCTACCTTGGGTTTTCTGTAAGGCGGCAGCTCCAAAGTAAAGGAAGACGGCAAGCCTCGGAGGATGGTTTTGGAAAGGATTCTGGAGATAACCAATGTTAGGATAACACCGGATACTATTACAGCCAGGATGCTCAGAGCCGCAACTATGCTCTGGAAAGGTCCCATCTGATACGCTATAAAAATCGATGCCAGGGCAATGAGGATCGGAAAACGCCCATTACAGGGAACGAGATTATTGGTAATGATGGCGATCATTCTTTCCCTGGGAGAATCAATAATGCGGCAAGAGATAATTCCGGCAGCATTACACCCAAAACCCATGCACATGGTCAGAACCTGTTTACCGTGAGCGCAAGCCTTTTTAAAGAAATGGTCCAGGTTAAAGGCAACCCGCGGCAGGTAACCCAGGTCTTCCAACAAGGTAAACAGAGGAAAGAAAATAGCCATCGGTGGTAACATAACAGAGATAACCCATGCGATGGTTTTAAAAATGCCGAGCACCAGAACACCATGAAGCCATGCAGGCGCGCCCCAGGTCATAAATATTGACGTCAAACCCTTTTCTAAATAAGCAAAAGCAACAGCCAGCATTTCAGAGGGAAGATTGGCGCCATTTATGGTAATCCAAAAGACCATCCCCAGCAAAGCAAGCATTATTGGAATTCCCCATATTTTAGACGTGAGGATATTGTCTATTTTCCGATCCAGGGTATTATGCTGCTGGTTTTCACAGACTACAGCTTCAGCATAAATAGCTGCTGCCTGTTTAACTATGCTTGATACAATCCAATCCCGCTTTCCTGCATCGTCTCCTTCATCGTCTGAGTTAAGCAGCTCTAAAGCTTCCTGTAAACGGATTGCTATTTCTTCATTTTGCAAAAGGTCATAACCTAAATAGCGTGTAAGGGCCTCCAGGATCGTTTTATCACCATCCAATAAGCGTAAGCCCACCCAACGGGCATTTATCCTTCCCTTAACTATCTTTTCGATTGGCTCTTCTAAAAGTGCTGCGGCCTTTTCCGTCTGAGCAGTATAGTTAATTTTGATGGGACGCCCGACAATATTGCCCACTGCTACTCCATAAATGGCAGCCTTTAGTTCCTGCAAACCCAGGCCGTCTCTGGCATTAGTACCAATAACAGGGACCCCAAGCAAGTCCGCTAATTTGGCCAGGTCAACTTTAATTTTCTTTCGTACTGCTTCATCAAGAAAGTTGATGCAGATTACCACTTTTGGGGTTGATTCCAGGATTTGTAAAGCCAGGTTCAGGTTTCGCTCCAGGCAGGTGGAATCCATAATGACCACAGTGGCATCAGGTTTACCGAAACAGATAAAATCACGGGCTATTTCCTCATCTTCAGAGTTTGCAAATAATGAATACGTTCCGGGTAAATCAACCACCACAACCTTCCTATCCCTATAGTAAAGATTTCCCTGGGCGCTGGTCACTGTCTTGCCCGGCCAGTTGCCGGTATGTTGCTTAAGTCCGGTTAAGCTGTTAAAAACTGTACTTTTTCCCGTATTGGGATTTCCGGCCAGCGCAATGACAATATCATCAGGAGAGTCTGTTTTTACCTGAAACATCTCCTTAACAGACACAAAGCCCGTGGATTGGCCGGTGGATTGGTATGTAAGGCCCATTATAAATGATCCACCCCTTTAAACAATTTCTACAAAAACATTGGCTGCTTCTTCTGAACGAAGTGCAATGACCGCCCCCCGAATTTGATAGGCAGTGGGATCCCCAGAAGGACTTCTGCGCAACGATTCCACGAGGGTATCGTTAATAAGTCCCAAGTCAAGCATTCTTCTACGCATACTATCCAGGGCTGTCAGCTCCTTCACCTTGCCGAAACTTCCGGTGGGAAGAAGGTGTAAGGGAATAAACTTTTCTGTCATAATAAAAACCCTCCACATAAGTAGTGACATCAAATATGGATGCCGGTAAACACAGAGAAAGGGGCGAATAAAACATTTAACCGCCATTAACTTCTGTCGCTGTACTATATGGAGAACACAAAATATGGGTGTATGTCCATAAAAAAAACGAGAGCATTTTTGCTCCCGTCTTCGGGTCTTATCGAGGTTTTAGTTTCAGTGATAATCATTACCTTAAAGAGGGGGAGCCAAAATTACTCTGGCATCCAGAGCCACCACCCGGCCGGCAAACGCTCGCAGGGGGTTTAGATCCATTTCCGAAATGGCCGGATTTGTCAGTACCAGCTCTGAAAAAGTGATCAAGTAATTAACCAGCAATTCCATATCCACGGCGCCGGTTCCCCTGGCTCCTGCCAGCATTTTACTTACTTTTGTTTCTTCAATCATTGCTTTGGCTTCATCCCGGCTTAAAGGCAGAACTCTCAAGGAAATGTCATTTAATATTTCCGTGAAGATTCCTCCGGAACCAAAGGCCAGCACCGGTCCAAACGCCGGATCTCTTTTACAGCCGAGCAGCAGTTCAATTCCCCCGGGCAGGTACTCCTGAATAATCACCCCGTCCAGACGCGCGCCGGGTTGCTTCTGTTTAATTTGCGTGTACATAGCTGTAAAAGCCTCTTCAAGCTGCCGGTCATTTTCAATATTCAGCCTTACCCCGCCCACATCTGTCTTATGTACAATGTTCGGGCTTAAAATCTTCATTGTAACAGGGTACTCGATCTTTTCGGCCAGCGATTTAGCCTCCATAATGCTTTCTGCCTGGCCCCAGCGGGCTGTGGGAATACCGTATGCTTCCAAAAAGCTGAGGGCATCGGCTTGAGACAGGTTCCCCGTTTTGCCGGCGAGAAGCCTGACGGCCGCCTCTTTTTGCCCGGGATGCTGGGAAAGCGCCTCCCGCACGCGCTCTTTATGCTTAATCTGGTGGTGATATTTATACAGCGCAGCGAGTGCTCTGGCAGCGCGGTCAAGAGAAAGATAATATACCACCGTGTTTTCCCTTTCCAATTCTTCCTGGTAATAACGGTAGTTCTTGCCGCAGGAAGAAACAACCACCGGCTTATCCGGGTACTTGCCTGCTGTTTCCCTGATAACGTCTGTGACATCTAAAAAATCTTCATCTGGAGGCAAAGATGAACCGGTCAAGCAAATTACTGCATCTATTTGCGGATCCTGCAGGTAGGCTTCCAGGAAGCGGCGGTAGCAATTATGGTAGCCGTGAAACATGGCGGCCGGCCACATATCCATTGGATTATTGCAATGCGCCCACTTGGGAAATAACACCTCGAGCTGCTCCAGGGTGGCCTTAGTGGGGTTGGCGATTTCCAGTCCGAAACGCGTGCAGGCATCCACCGCCATTACACCTGCACCGCCGGAGATTGATATTATTCCGATCCGGTTTCCCTTAATCCCGTCAAAAGTGCAGAAAACTTTGTTTAAATCACTCATTTCCTCAATGTCCCCTACCCGGAGCAATCCGCACTGTTTAAAAGCAGCGTCAAAAACTTTATCCTCACCGGATAGCTTGCCGGTATGAGAACTCGCCGCCAGTGAGCCGGCAGGGCTGCTTCCGGTCTTATAGATAACCACCGGCTTAAGCGCCACAGCATCTTTAGCCGCCTCCATGAACTTGGCCCCGTCCAGCAGGCTCTCCATGTGAATATTGATAACTTTGAGGCGGGGATCTTGTGCCAGGTGGCCGATCACGTCGGTAACACCGATATCGGTTGTGTTACCGGAATCAATAAGGATTCCGGTGCCGGTGCATATCTGGGAGGCGCCTAAATAGAAAAAGCCTGTCTGGCAAATAATCCCGATCGGCTTAATGGAGTTAATAAAATCAATAAATGAAGTGCAAAAATTGTGGTAGTTGTTAACGATGCCCAGGGTGTTCGGTCCGAGGACGCGGATATTATTTTTCGCCGCCAGATCAAAAAGTTCGTGCTGCATTAATATGCCTTCCTTATCTCCATCAAAAAAGCCCTGGGCGATGATGATCACAATTTTGACCCCTTTGGCGGCGCACTGGCCGAAAAGCTCAATAACCGCATCACGGGGCGCACAAATAACCGCAAGATCCGGTATTTCCGGCACATCCAGCAGGGAAGTGTAGACACGGCACCCTAATATTTCCACCCCCTTTGGATTAACCGGATAAATCCGACCCTGGTAACCCCATTTAAGCAATACTTCCAGCGGGCTGTTACTGCCCCGGCCGGTGCGGCTGGTAACTCCAACCAGTGCGATCGACTCCGGTGCGGTTAACTTTTTGTAATCACTGTCCGGCAACATCTAGAGAACCTCCTTTAATGTATGCATTCTGCAATGTAGGTAATGTACGCATTCTGCTTTTTTTATACGCTTGTATTGTCACCCCGCCCCCATCACTCTTAAGGCCTGTTTTTGTCAGGATCACCACCGGCATTACTCCGCTGTTCCGGGCAATGGATAGCGGCCAGATGTTTAACCTGGGCGGTAAGATTTATCAGGAAGGGAATTTGAGGCTGCTTGGGTTCCGGGAGTACATCGTAATGTTCTGCCTTTATTCTTTGGACAACACGGTCGGCAGAACCACATTCTTCATCCAGAAGTTTGATGACCTGATTTTTGAAACGTATGGCTTCTCTCATAGAGCTTTCCAGAAAATCCTTTACTTCATCCGGACCCACCAGGACGATTTGGTGTCCCTGGCTAAAAACCTCAATGGGTAGAGCAGCTAACTTCGCTATGGTAGATATATACGCTTTATAATCATAGAGGAATTCACACCTTATACTTCCGGAACTATTAATGGATCCCGCAGCATCTCCAGCAACCAATACTTTTTGATCGGGCAAATAATAACTATGGTGATCGCGCGTGTGGCCGGGAGTTGCCAAAACCTCAACAGTAGAGCCGTTGCCTAAATTAAAAATTTGTTTATCCGTAATTTGGATATCCACTTCAAATGGGTAAAAAGGAGCATCAAGCAGGCAAGATGAATCAATTCCCGGAAGGTTACTTACATTACCTCGAGCGTCTTTGTTCAGCTCTGCAATCAACTCCAGCACTCTTGGCCTTTTCAGTATTTGAACCGCTTGCAGGGAAGCGGCAATTTTCATCCCGGGAAAAGCCTCTTTCAGGCAAGAAACTGCTCCACAATGGTCCCAATGGGCATGGGTAAAGAATAGTATTTCCGGCTGACGCTTACCAAGAATTGAACGTATGGCATCTATGTATAGCTTTCCCGCACAACTGGTGCCCCCTTCAAAAAGAACCGGATGGGGGCCGTCTAACAGGTGAACCGGATAAGCAGCCAGCCCCAAAGTGTAAAAGTTGTCCTTTACCCGGCCAGTTGATCTATAAAACATAATTTACCTCCAGTTTATATTGATGGTATTAATACGCAGTTGCAACTATGCGGCCATTATATCTTATCTGTGTCGATTTAACAATTATTCTGGTAATAATCCCCATAAACAGCAGCCGCCAGCTGCCGCTAAACCTTCACGGTTACAGTCACCTTAATAATTAATAAAACTCATCCTGCATGCCCCCTTATGGAAATAAGATAAAAAAAAGATTATAATAGAACAAAGATATTCTTATAAGATATATGATATATCTTTGTTAAGATACAGAAAGACATGTAGCTAATAAACGGGGGAGAGAGCAGCGTGAATATTATTATTAAAAAAGATTATGATGAAATGAGCAGGTATGCTGCAGAAATAATTGCCGGCTTTATAAAATCCAAGCCGGACTGCGTGCTTGGCCTGGCAACGGGAAGCACACCGATCGGTACATACAAAGAGCTGGCTAGAATGCACCGCGAGGGACTCGATTTTTCACAAGTAAGAACCTTTAACCTCGACGAATATTTGGGAATAGGAATCGATCTGGATAAACCTTATCATAAGGATCAGAGTTATGCTAGATTTGTACACGAGGAACTATTTAAGCATTTAAATATAAAGAAGGAAAATATCCACATCCTCGACGGCCTTACAAAAGAGCCGGAAAAGCACTGTAAATGGTATGAGGAAGAGATTAAAAAGGCCGGGGGAATTGATTTACAACTCTTGGGATTGGGTGGTGATGGGCATTGGGCCTTTAATGAACCGGGATCGTCACTGGCCTCGAGGACGAGAATACGGGCGCTAACAAAACAAACTCTGGATGACAACTACGAATCTTTCTATAATAAAGCAGATATAGCGCGTGATCAGATGCCACATTTTGCTATTACCATGGGAATTGGAACTATTCTCGAAGCAAAAAGTATTCTGATGATTGTTAATGGGGCAAGGAAGGCAGATGTGGTAGCAAAATGTATAGAAGGCCCGGTTACCTCCCAGATTACCGCTTCTGCCATACAACTGCATGCCGGAGGCATTACTGTCATACTCGACAGTGAGGCCGCATCAAAGCTCAAAAATGCTGACTATTACATGCATGTAGAAAACCTAAAAACGAATTTAGGGTTATAAAATGGGGAGAAAGGAATGTAATATTATTACTGGATATGGGGCGTGTATATCCCGGTCTAATGAGCCCCACTTGCACGCCGTGATTTATGAATTCAACAATAAAACTTGTTTAATGCCTTTTCCCTCTTAAGTCACTTATATGTGGGTATTTGTATCAGTGATCCTTATAGCGAAGATAACATAATCCTTGCCCAGTACGCAACAGAAGGGCTGCGCATATATTTTATCGGTTTTGTTTTTGTAGGAATTAATATAATAATTGCAGCCTTTTTAAGTGCTATTCAAAAGCCCCGGAAGGCTTTTCTTGTATCCATTACAGGGGGGTTCATGCTATTATTCCCCTGGCATTAGCGCTCTCCTTTCTTTTTGGTATGACGGGGGTTTGGTTATCTTTTTTATGTGCTGAGGTTATAACGTCAGTAATCGCTGTATATTTTATAAAAAGTGAAAAGAGATCCCTGAAAGAAAGTTTATTTTCACATAATCTAATAACTCTCAAACTGCATGATCAAAAACCTGGAGATTAGTTCCCCCGCAAGAGCTATATCTTCTGTATGCATATAGTGGTTGGCAGAGGAATCAAAAAGAATGTTCGCCGAACCCGTCAGTTCTTCATCTTTCAGCCAGATCTTAACAGTTACGGGGAACCTGGGAAAAAAGCTGAAGACTGCAGTGATATCATTTGTGTCTTCACATGCTCCTCCCAGATCACCACATGCCCTTTTTATCTTTTGTGGATCCTCCCCTGCCAACCTTTCTGCCAGGGGTAAAATACACGTTTTATAAAAGGCAGAGTAAAACACTTGGCCTTGGTCAGTTTCCCGGTAAGTAATCAATTCCCCGGTAAGAGGAGTATTATCTGCCCGTCCCAGGTAGTGAAGAAAGGACAGCTCCAAATAAATAAGCGTATTTCAAACCGCCGACATATCCATCAGGAATACCCCCCTTAATTAAATATGTATATTGGACGATTGCACTGCTCGGATGACCTCTTTTTTAAAAGCTGAATGCCTGGGATATTTACTTCGGTATCTTTCAATTAACTGCATACCTTTGTGTTTTTCTTCCCTGCTCGCCAAAGTCTCAGCCATTGCGACCAAGAGTTCCGCTGCCTTATGATAGCTTCCCCGATGCTGATTACTGACAATGGCATCAATCCTTTTTCCGATTGTTCTTATACACCATCTCAAATAAAACTCCTCTTGCTCCCGGGTTAGCTGTAGGGATTCTTTTACAAAACCGGCTATTTTCCGGTATTTTTCAATATATTCTTTACTTGCATAATAACTTGTATTGGCAATAGCCTCATCCCATTGTTTGTAAAGAATTTTGGCATGCCCTTCTCCCTTTGATAAAACTATCATCATAAAAGTGACAAAAAAAGGTTGCGGATTATCGCTGGAACTCTACCCAAGGGAACCTTCTCCTTTGCACATTTCAAAAACCTTTTCATGCCTTCCCCCTAAAAGCAGAGCATTGCCTAAAAGACCTTTAGAGACAAACGAGGTATTTAGCTCTCGGCTGGGGTAGTCGCTTCGAGGTATCCTGCTTTTATCTCGGAGTTCCATAATTCTTTGTTCAGCCTCATCCCGTATCCTTTCAAAACAGTCACATTCGATAGCAGCGCCATATAGGTCAAGTAAATATTTTATGGAAGGATCGGAATGGAAACATTCTCTATAGCCTTCCAATTTCAACTTATTATCACTGAGTTTTTCCCCTATCTTTGCAATGGTTTCAGCTACTTCCGCCCTAACTGTATAATTTGGGGGAATCCTCGACAAAGCTTCTTTGGCAACCTTCATAACCGAATCTGTATCATCATTCATCTCTAAAGCCGCAATCCAATCAAGATATGCCCTGGGAAATTTATCCGCATTTAGTCGTGCAAATTCAGCAATAGCAGAAACCCCGCCCTTTAAAAAAACAGCTTCCCTGAGCAGCTCGCTGACATGCTTATGACGTTGACTTTTTAAAAATTCAATCCATTTCGTTAGGAAAGCATCAAAATCCGGTAACACAGAGTCTAAAGCATTAATTATGTTTGTTAATTTAATTTCCCGTGCCAGATAACCGTATTCAATCATTGATGCATACAACAAAGCCGGTCGTTCCTGGAAAGGAGAATTGTGATAGACAGACCTGAGAAAGAGCGCAATGTGTTCATCAATATCAACATTTAACATACTGCACGAATCCAGATCACCGGGGAGATGTCCCGGTTCCTGTCCCATCTCCAATATAGCGAATAGACTTTTATAAACCTCTGCAGCAGGCTTATACTCACCATGCAATAACAAGTTTCTGGCATCCAGGAAAAATTCGTCCATCTCCTGCGCCCAGCTTTCATCGCCCCAATCTCTTTCTTCATAAATAGCATCATCCCAGTCCCACCCATCACAATAATGACCATCCTCCACTCTTCGGGCAAAAGTTTCTATCTCATCAATGAGCGTTTCCACATCACAAACAACCTCATTTAATTGCTTCGGGAGCATTAGTTTAGATAAAAACTCCTGTCTCCGTCCAGGATGTTCTTCGCTGGCCCAGTTTAAAATTAAATCCCGCAAATCTTCTGTAGAATAATTTCTCAAACACATGCGTACTTCTTCCATGAACTCTTTATAACTTAATACAGCTTTTGTAAAATACTTTTTAAGAATTTTACCATAATGAAGGTGCGGCATCAATAGCCGCCATATTCACTTATGACCATCCCTGCTAAAAAAGAAGGAAAACCTAAAAACGAAATTGGGGTTATAAAATGGAGAGAGTTGTAATGCAGGGTATAACGGGTATAGCCAAAACAAACTTTTGGTTGCTTGGTAGCATTTACGGAGCCATTGTTTGGGTAGTATTAATTCCAATCAACTCCGCGCAAGGTACTATTAATGCCCCCTGGGCACAGGGCACATCTACGGTAATAGCAAGTTTGTTTGCATTTATTGTCTATGGAATAATATCAGCTTACACCATTAAAAATTATGGAGAACAACATATCGAGGTTTAACAGATAAGATTCTTAACAAAAATACACTTCGCCGATATTGGTCGTTGTGTATTTTGTTTTTGCTTATATTAACATAAACGTGCCACTCCTTTATAAGTGACAAAGGCTTTTGCAAAAAACAGCCAATCCTGTTACCTCGCTTAAATTCAGGCTTGTTTCCTGCGTTCCTCATCTCTTATTTCACGCCTCAACAGTTTCCCTACCTTGGATTTGGGTAGCATATCCCTGAATTCTATATATGAAGGAACTTTATATGCGGCAAGCCTTTCGCGGCAAAACCTGATGAGCTCGTTGCCACCCACACCCCTGGCATCCTCTTTCATGACCACGATAGCCTTAATACGCTCCCCCACCCTGGGGTCAGACACTCCCACCACGCAAGCGCCGATGACAGCTTCATGATCCTGCAGCACCGCCTCGATCTCTGAGGCAGAAACCCTGTATCCCTTGTGTTTGATGACATCAGCCCTCCTGTCCACGTATACCAACTCACCCCTGTCATCAACTTTTACAAAATCGCCCATACGGTACCACCTTTTATCACCTATCTGCACAAAGGATTCGGCCGTCTCCTCCGGTTTGTTCCAGTAGTCTAAAATAAACTCCGAAGTGACCAGTAGTTCCCCTACTTCGCCGGGAGAGACCTCTTCCAGTGTATCAGGGTGTACGATCATTATCTCTCTGGATTTGAAAGGAGTGCCCAGGCTTTGCGGTGCGGGATCCTTAGCCATGGAGCTGAGGCAGAGGTGGCCGACCTCGGTAGACCCGTAAACCTGATAGATAGACTGTCCGGTTAGGTCCTTAAAGCGGTTAAATACTTCTACCGGCAGAACATCACCACCGCTCCAGCAGTACTTCAGGGAAGAAAGATTGTACATATCCAGTCTGTCGTTTTCCAGGATCATACGGTAGAGGGTAGGAACTCCCAATAGCAAGGTCACCTTGTAACGCTGGATAGACTCTAAAATAGCATCCACATTGGCAACAGGCATTAAAATGGTGGGGTTCCCCAGGGAAAGGGCTATACCCATGCACATACCGTTAGCCATAATATGAAAGAGAGGGTTTACCAGGAGAAACCTGTCGTTTCCCTCAGAGACATGCCCTTCGATAACCTGGTAGTAGTCCTTAACATAAGAGACCATACCGCTGTGAGTTCCCGGTACTCCTTTAGGCACCCCGGTAGTTCCGCCTGTATAAAGGATATAGGCCAGGTGCTCTCTGGGATTAATATCTATCTTTGGCGGCACTGGTTTATATTTATGCAGCAGTTCATTAAAGAAATAAATACTCTCGCCCTTCTCCACAATCCCGTATGGTACGCGGTCAAAAAACCAGCCAATAGTCCTTTTCCATCTGGGCAAGAGATCAACCAGATTAGTTACAATAGCTCTTTTTAAAGGTGTTTTCTCAAAAACTTCGCTGACATAACCGAAGTTGGTATCCTGACAGATAATAGTCTCCGCCTCGCAGTCTTTAAGCTGATATGATATTTCAAAAGGGGTATAAATGGGAGAAGTGGGAACAGGCACACCTCCGATCTTTTGAATAGCCAAAAAAGCTATAAGCCACTGGGGGCAATTGGGAATATAAAGCATAACCCTGTCATTGTCCCTGACCCCTAACTCATATAAAGCTGTAGCAAATCTATAAATAAAATCTCTAAGCTGGCGGTAGGTATACTTTTCCCCCAGGTACACCAACGCTGTCCTATCAGGAAAATTTTCCGCAATACGTTCAAAGCCGGTAATTACTTCTTCTTCGATTGACTGAACACCTTTCACACTGCCACCTCCAGGTAAGAACATTTTTTAACAGACACTTACATTCCAAAATAGGCACCCAGGACATCAGGGTTATTCATCAACTCCTCGGAAGTGCCCTCCAGAACAACAGAACCGTTTTCCAATACGTATCCGTAATCAATAATGGGAAAAACAGGACGGGCATATTGTTCGCTTAAAACAACAGTAATTTTCTTCTGTTGATTGATCTCCTTAATCGCCTTGGACAGCCTGGACTCTACGCCAGGGGCCAACCCGAGCAGCGGCTCATCCAGAAGCAGAACTTTAGGCTGTGCCATAAGAGCTCTGCCAATGGCCAGCATCTGCTGTTCTCCACCGCTCAAAAATCCCGCCTCTCTATGAAGCAGTTTTTTTAATTCTGGGAACAACCCAAAAATATAATTTAGAGATGCCCTTGCCTGTTCCTTGCTGGCTAAATAGCCACCAATTTTCAGGTTCTCAAGGGTGCTGCTTTCCGGGAAGATCTGCCTTCGTTCCGGACAGAGAATAATACCCATCCTGGCCCTTTCACTTGGTTTGACATTAATGATATTTTTTCCATTATATTTAATTTCGCCAAACCAGCTAATCCTTTCTCCACCCTTTCGCTCTTCCTTTTTCTTAAGGTCCAGGATAAGCCCGGAGATAGCGCTCATTAATGTTGATTTACCGGCACTGTTAGCCCCGAAGATACCGGTTATTTTGCCTTTACTGCACTTGAGGGAAACATTGTTAATGGCTACGGCATTCTCATAAAAAACCATAAGTTGACTTGTCTCCAGGGTGATATTATTTTGAAAATACATAGGTATCATCCTCCCCTCCAAAATAGGCCTGTTTTACTTTTTCGTTGCTAAAAATTTCCTGGGGAGTGCCCTCTGCAACCTTTTCGCCAAAATTTAAGACTATAGCCCTGTCGGCTATTTTAAAAAGTTCCTTAAGACGGTGTTCTACCATGATCAAGGTTATACCGGATCGATGTAACCTTTCCATTAAAGGAACCATGCTGGCAATCTCCGACATGCTCAAACCGGAAAAAACCTCGTCGCAGATAATCAGCTCCGGTTCCATGGCCAGACAACGGCACAGCTCCAACCGCTTTAAGTATCCCAACGGAAGAGCCCCGGCCAGCTTGTAGGGAACGCGGGCATCCCGTTCAAAACCTACCTCTTCCAGGATATCTATGGCTACCGCGCTGCGGTCTCCCAATTTTCCCTTAGCCGTTCGCCTGGCCCGCGGAGAATACAGCGGCGGGATGATGTTTTTATAGGCCGGCAGGGTAGGATAAGGACGCATTACCTGGAATGTTCTGGCTAATCCCGCATCAGCAATTTTATGGGGATGCCAGTTACTAATATTTTTACCTTTAAAATACACTTTGCCTCCACTTTTTTGCACGAAACCGGTTATCAGATTGTTCAGAGTTGTCTTCCCGGAACCGTTAGGTCCAATAACTCCCAGCACATCACCCCTGTTCAGGCTAAAGCTAACGTCGTCAACTGCCTTTACACCACCAAAAGACTTTTCCAGGTTTTCTACCTGTAGTATGATGTCGTTACTCATGGCTCATACCCTCACCCAATGTTCAAATTGTTCATACTTCCTTTTGATGAAATCCAGAATTCCTTCGGTAAAGAAAACCACAAAAAAGACCAGTATTATTGCATAAAAGACTATCCTCAACGTTCCAAAATCCCGCAGGGATTCCGAAATAGGTACCAGCAGGAAGGCGCCAATTATGGGGCCATAGATGGTACCTGCACCGCCCACCACAGTAGCAGCCAGGGGAAGAATTGAAAAATCATTGGCAAAAAGAGAAATCCCCACCCAGCCGTAAAGATGGGTTAAGAATGCTCCGGCAAAGCAACCCATGGCTGCCGCTAAAAACACGGCCTGGGCTTTATACCAGGTCAGATATAACCCTGAAGCTTTAATGGCTTGCTCATTATCCTTTACTCCCCGCAGAACCAGGCCTACATCTTCGTAATTGACCAGACGGGACATCCCAAAAATAACTACCAGAATAACAATAACCATCAGATAAAGCAGTCCATAAATATTGGACATCACATCCAGCCCGGCAATACCGTCGGTTCCACCAAAAATTCCCAAAGCAGTAATGAGCCTGCCGGCAAAAAGCGGGTAGACAAAACTCACTATAGCAAAATACACCCCCCGCAGCGGCAGGCAGGGGAGCAGCAAAAGCGTGCAAATCAACCCCCCTAGCAGGGCGGCAATAGGTATGGAAATAAATATGGGAACACTTAACGAATTAAGCAGGCCTGAAATATACCCCCCCATTCCAACGAAGAGAGCCCCTCCCAGGCAAACCAGACCAACATAGCTGGATAAAAAACCGAAGCCGATGGATA
>CAZQXY010000015.1:0-19013 GCA_964597455.1 uncultured Desulfovibrionaceae bacterium | reverse complement strand
CTACCGACATGGGTAAAAACATCCCGTTTCCCAGCCCGTATGCGAAAAACAGCCTCGCAGCAGAAAAACAAATATCGTCTTCGGTCAAGTCAAGCACTTTTTTGCCGAAGGCATCGGAAACAACAACCATATTGTTCTGGGAGTGAACGGCTCCTTTGGGGGCACCCGTGGAACCGGAACTATAGAGCCAGAAACCTACATCATCCTTGGTCGTATAAGCCGTCTTCAGGGTGGTGGGAGCCAACCTGTATTTTTGTTTGAAGGGAATATGCGCACCGCTTGTTTCCGAGATAACGATTAAATCCCGCAGGTAAAGCAGATCGCCTTTGATATCCTGAACCTTGTCAAGCAACTGTTCAGATACAACAATCGCTTTTGCCCGGCTGTCATTCAGGTAATATTCATAGTCATCAGGAGTCAGCATTGTATTTACGGGAATAGGTACAGCTCCTATTTTTACTGACCCCCAGAATACAGAATAAAACTGCGGGACGTCGAGCATCAAAATCATAATTTTATCATCGATCCCCAGCCCTAGTTCGCGGAACGAATTGGCCGTTTTGTTGGTCATTTTTTGAATATCATTATACGTATAGTTTCGATATTCAGTATAGACGGCAATCTTATGCCCACGACCCTGCCTGATATTCCGATCCACGAAATAATCCGCCGCGTTGAAAAACTCTTGTTGGATTCCATGCATAGTTGTTATCCTCCTTTTTTTTAATGTATAATGCAAAGAACGCGACAATTAATCTTCAAGATATCTATACTATTAGAATAGAGGATTTTCCTGCTGTAAATTAGAAAAATGTGCACTTTTTTGGTACAAAAATGCACATTCTCTTACAAATGCCACCGGATGGAGTATATATACTGCCTCTAAATCTGCAATGGCCTAAAGGCCCTCTTGAATAAAAACGAGCAAAATTTTAATTTAATAGGTTTTTCTTTTGCGCTTACTTTATGGCCTCAATATTATAAGAAGCAACCAGATCTTCAATATTTTTACCCAGTACCCATGACTTTACAATCTCCCTGCTGTTAGCTTTTGGTTCCAACCGGATATTCCTGAAACCCGCATCCTGCAACATTGACCTAATTTCTTCAACATATTCGGCTCCGCCGATACAACCGGCAATCAATCCCAGATCCTGTTTAATGTTTTGAGGTATTTGCTTAATTGCAACAACATCCGATATTGATAGCCGCCCACCAGGCTTGAGCACCCTGAAAATTTCTTTAAACACCTGCTTTTTGTTTTGAGAGAGGTTAATTACACAATTAGAGATGATTACATCCACCGAACTATCTGCAACAGGAAGATGTTCAATCTCTCCCAGTCTGAATTCTACATTGGTAACACCGCTATCTTTGGCGTTTTTTCTTGCCAGTTCAACCATCTCAGGTGTCATATCAACCCCTATTACATACCCGGTTTCACCCACCTGCCTTCTGGCAAGGAAACAATCAAGGCCCCCTCCGCTTCCCAGGTCAAGAACCCTTTCCCCCTCCTTCAGAGACGCCAGAGCTGTGGGATTTCCGCACCCCAATCCCATGTTGGCTTCAAACGGCACGCTTAAAATATCCTCCTCGGTATAACCGATTTCTTTGGATATTTGAATAATATTAACCGGAGCACCGCTGCAGCAACCACCACTGCAGCAGTCTCCTTCATGGCCTTTCTGCGCCACTTCAGCGTAGTTTTTTCTAATAAAATCTCTAATATCTTCTTCACTGCTCAACTATACAGCACTCCCTGTTAATATAAATTATGGCCGCAGACGGAAAGGCAGCCCCTGTCCGATTCCGGCCAAAATGCATAGCGCAAACCACAATGTCCCCAAAGATTTATCGGCATTCTAAACTTGATGCAATAGGTTATTATTACTGAAATTTAGCTATATATTTTTTATACTCCGCACTCAAAACACTCTTGTATTCTCTTTCAGCACATTCCGGAACATAATTCCTTCGCTGCACTATCTCCAGCAATTTTTCGGCAGCTTCTTTATCATCCAGGTTAAGGTCCCTCACATCCAGAAAAGCCTGCTCTAAACCTGTCAACCCTACCAGCATGCCGCCAATGTTTAAGTTATATATTTTGGGTGCATTCGGATCACAACAATTGGCCATCTTCATCTTTCCCCCTTTGTGGAAACCAGGTATTTATTGTCCGCAGCAATTATTGTTTTTTTTCATTTGCTTTTCAGGCTGATTAGTTTCTGGGGATTTTCCTTCTTCTGTGTCAATGGGGACAATTTCGATATTACAACATCCTCCTCCTGAGCCCTTCATTTTAAGTTTTTCAAATAATTTTTTCAACATCAATTTTACCTCCTTATTTAAACTAAAAGTGAGTAACGCGGAGAATTTGCAAACTATAGACATGTTATTTTATTCCCCTGCTTTCAACCAGTTCTTTTTTGGCTTCCAATAGCGCCAGCGCAGTCTCCTGCCAGGCCTCCAATCCCACACTATAAGCTTCTTCGCCCTTAGGAGTAATAGTATATACTTTTCTCGTTCTACCGCCCACCGTCTTTGTATGGCGGGTAACGTATCCCCCCTTTTCAAATTCATGTAAGACAGGATAAAGGGCACCTTCCGTAGGAGCGCAACAGCCACATGTCAGGGAAGAAATCCTTTTGGAGATCTCGTAACCATGCAGCGGCTTTTCATAAAGTACTCTTAAAATAAACAATCTGGAAAGACTCATCTTAATTAAACCGTTCCAATATGTTTTATCCAAATATTGATCCATCTTATCAAATATCCTTTCAAGCATTGACAAATTGCCTCACGGCAGTTGATCAAAATTATGCTGTTTGTGTTTTATAGCGAAAGATTCCCCCTTTAAGTAATTCAAGCAAAAACTTGGCTTTCTCCTGCAAAATTTCGTCCTCGCATCCCAGGAATTGAGAAAACGCCTCCTCCTTTATAAGAGCGGCTTCGTCCAAGGTCTTCCCTTTCACCAATGTACAAAGAACCTCTATGGATACGTTGGTTATTGGATCACTGATACTCTGATACTTGATATCGGTTATGAGGTTGTCGACAACCTGGATATAGAGGTACAAGAAATCGTCAGTGTTTCCACAGACGGGGCTGACCTCTGCGAAAGTTTCAAGGAAAATAGATGCATTTTCAATTTTACCTGTATGCTCAAACCCCGTTGTTGATAATTTTTGGTAATAAGCTCTAATTGCTTCGTGCATTCCTTTTCCTCCTCCTTGTTCATTAGATTTAAACCTCAGATATAGCCGCGCTCTTTAAAAATCTCATCCAGCGTTTCCAAGAATATCCGGCATTCATCCATGGTATTGTAGAAGTAGCAGGAAATCCGGTACACCATCCTGTGTTCACTGTGTAATATGGGTCGAGTCCACTGCAATCCGAACTGCTCGTTAAAATAGGAATGCACACAGAAAACACCGTCCCTGATCATAATATTGTTCTTTTCGCTAAGCTCGACGGCTACCCCCAATGCATTTGGCCGTTTGACCTCGAAGGTCAAGATTCCACCCCTTTGGGACGCATCCTGTGGCCCGACGATTCTGAACCATCCCGTATCCCCGTAACGCTTCATCACCTCCTCGCTGAGAAAATGGTTCAAGCCGACCTCATGATCCCTTATCCTGTCCATTCCAATCTGCTGCAGGTATTGGACAGCTACTCCTGAGGCAATCTGAGCGGGGTAATTCTGGATTCCTGCCTCGAATCTGCACGGCGGAAGCATAAGGGTGTAGGAATGATATGTAGAATTGGCGACCGTTGCACCACCCAGGATAACAGGTGCGATGACAAGATCCGCCTCATCCTCTTCATGGGACTTTTGCCCCAGAAGCTCTTTTTTCCCATAAAGCACACCCACCCCTCGCGGCCCACACATCTTATGCAGCGAAAAGGCCAGGAAATCAACGTCCAGGCTCTGAACGTCAATCGTTTGATGGGGCGCGGCCTGAGCACCGTCAAGGAGTACCAGGGCACCATATTGATGCGCTATCCTGGTTATTTCTCTTGCAGGTATGGTATAACCGGTTATGTTTGAGGTGTAAGCCATACTGACCAACCTGATCCGGCCAGTCTTCATCTTACGCTCAAAAGCATCGAGGTCAAATTCATCCCGCTCATTTGGTCCAATAAAATCAATCTTGATACGTCCTGCTTTCTGTAATTTAAGCCAGGGAAGCAAATTAGAATTATGTTCCTTATCGGTCAGCAAAACAACATCCCCGGACCGGAACGGGAAGCCAAGCGCCACCATGTTAAGGGCATGCGTTGTATTCAGATTGAAGATAATTTCTTTTTCAGTGTTCGCGTTGATAAACTCAGCTATGATCTGTCGCGGGCCCTTGATACCCTTCCCGGGATTTCCATCAACGCGCTCGGAAACCTCCCGGGCAAACCAATGGCGGCTCCTCGTGCCGCCGCATGCAGGATAATCGGTATAATACTCTTGAATTGAATCGATGACCTGCCTGGGCACCAGGGTTGTGCACGCATTATCCAAATAAACAGGGGGTTTGCCCTTTCGCTGTCTCCTAAGTGCAGGAAAGTCTTCCCTGCATTCCTCAATGGTTCTGCTATCCATACGTTCCGCCTCGTCCCAAAATTATTTTGTTTAATCAAAGGTCCTATTGTTTTTTGCTTTATGTTTATGACGACATTTCTATCCCCTCATGCATTCTTCCCTGATACATTACCTGCCTATATATTACCACCTAATATATTAAAGATCAAGGTATTATTTTCAAGCATAAAGAAGGGCGATAACTGCCGGGTACTCTATCCGGGGAAAATGGCTCCGTAAAGCAAACCCGCCAGAGTGGACATGACAACCACCAGGGAGACATAAACCAGCGTTTTTGGTGTCCCAATTACGCTGCGGATCACCAGCATACTGGGCAGGCTGAGCGCCGGGCCTGCCAGCAGCAGGGCCAGAGCCGGGCCCTGCCCCATCCCCAGGCCGAGAAGGCCCTGCATAATAGGAATCTCTGTCAGGGTGGCAAAATACATAAATGTACCCACAACAGAGGCTAAAAAATTAGCCTGCAGGGAGTTGCCCCCCACTGCCGCTTCAATAACGCTTGAAGGAATAAGTCCTGCGTCAACTCCGGGGCGCCCCATGAGCAGTCCCGCCGCAAGGACGCCGCCGAAAAGAAGCGGCAGGATCTGCTTGGCAAAATCCCAGGTAGCATTCACCCAGTTAAGGCGTTCATAATCCTCAAACCAGCGTAGCAGGATAAAAGCAAGTATCCCCAGCAGGATTACAACCAGGTACCACTTGATTCCGAAGATGAAGCTCCAGAAACCAATCGCCTCCTGTGGCCTTCCCCAGGCGGCAAAAATCAGGATGAGGACGAGCACTGCAAAATAAAACAGGTTCTGAACCGGACTGCGCCTTTCTTCCTGTTCAAACATCTGCCCCATTGTTGCTTTCGCCTTTTCTGCTTCCTCGCGC
Organism: uncultured Desulfovibrionaceae bacterium; assembly: GCA_964597455.1. Taxonomy (GTDB): domain Bacteria; phylum Bacillota; class Dethiobacteria; order DTU022; family UBA8154; genus DUQX01. The sequence goes on along the minus strand of CAZQXY010000015.1, from coordinate 13,552 downwards.
CGATAGATAAAGGCCATGAGCAGCCCGATCACCACGGCAAAAAGGACAGCTCCCACAGCCCTGGCCAATCCCAGCTGCCAGCCCAAAACCCGCGCCGTGAGAATGATGGCCAGGATGTTAATGGCAGGGCCGGAGTACAGAAAAGCGGTAGCCGGGCCAATCCCCGCCCCTTTTTTCCAAATACCGGCAAATAGAGGCAGTATCGTGCAGGAGCATACGGCAAGAATACCTCCGGAAACGGAGGCCACGGAATAGGCCAGATATTTGGGAGCCCCTCCCCCGAAGTACTTGAGAACTGAGCCCTGTGAAACAAAAATAGAAATAGCCCCGGCGATAAAAAAAGCGGGTACCAGGCAGAAGAGGACGTGCTCCCGGGCATATTCCTGCAGCATGTGAAAGGCTTCCAGAATAGAAACCTGCACTGCCGTATTGTTGAACGGGATAAAATAGAAGGCCAGGAATACGCCGACAATCAATAGTAACTTATGCCATTCCTTCATCAGTTTTCATCTCCAAAGCTTTTTATAGTTCTTCTTGAATCCACTTTTTAATCTCTTCCCTTCGGGGCACACGGCCGAATACCTTAACCTTTTCGTTTACCACCAGTCCCGGAGTCATCATGACATCATGCTCCATGATCTTATCCAGCTCCGCTACTTTCTCCACATCGGCATCCACACCGAGCTCCGCCAGGGCATCGATGGTTTCTTTCTCCAATTTCTGACATTTCATGCATCCCGTACCTAAGATTTTAATTTTCATCTTTGCAACAACCTCCTCACTCTTTAAAAAATTAAAAGATTAAAACTTGATGCTCATCCTGAAAGACCTCTTGCCACAGAAGTCTTCCTTGCCGGCTGTCCCGCTCTTCTTTTAACAACGCACGCCGGGCCAATACGGTCAGCTTTCTTAAGTCTCTCAAGATCCTCCAGGGCAACCGGGTTGCTTTCAAGTGAATGCTTGATTCCGGTTAATATGTTTCCGGCATAGCCTTTCGCACGGTTGGTGTCGATGGAGTAAAGGGCCCAGCGGCCTTCTCTCCTCAGCTTAAGCAGTCCGGTATCGTAAAGAGCCCTCAATATTCTTGATGCCTTGGACTGAGAAATCTCCATGACCTGCATTACCTCGCAAACACAGCACTCCCTTTCCTGGAGAAGATTGAGTACTCTAAGCCTCGACTCGTCGGAAAGGACTTTTAGCAACTTTGTAAGTTCCCTCATCAATATCCTCCTGTATTAAAACAGTATTAAAACACAAAATTAAAGATATAACCTGTTATAGTTGCCACTAAAAAGATACACACGACAAACGCAATGACCATCTTTTTCTTAAAGATAGAGCTAAGAAGGGATACTTCAGGGATACTTGCCCCCGCGCCGCCGAGGATTAGTGCAATTGTAACCCCTGGAGCGACACCCTTCGCAATCAGTATGCCGGCAATGGGGATCATGGTTTCGGTACGGATATACATGGGAATGCCGACAAGGGCAGCCAAAGGCACCGCCCAAAAGTTATTTTTACCCGCGAACCTTACCAATAGTTCGGTGGGGATAAATTCATAGATAAATGCGCCGATACCAGCACCCAGCAACAGGTATGGGAGTACGTCTTTGAACAGACCGAAAGCGTCCTTAAACGATAGCTTCATGGCCTGCGATTGCTTCTGCCAGAATGTTCCGCTCAGCTTTTCCCAAGTAATTGCATCAGTGTCTCCACCTTTAATGCTGACGTTTTTGATTTCCTTTTCAAAGCCCAACTTGTCGAGAACAAGGCCCATGACTACGGCAAATAGAAACGTGACGGTTGCATAAATAATCGTCGCTTTCACGCCGAAAAATGCCAGCATCAGCGTAATGATGGCAGGGTTAAGGATGGGCGAGGTCAACAGGAATGAGATTGCACCGTTAAAGGGCGCTCCGCTTTTGAACAGCCCTACCAATACAGGAACGGTAGAACAGGAGCAAAAGGGCGTGACGGCGCCCAAGAGCGCACCAAGGATACTGTTGAGACTTTTTCGGGGTGTTGTCAAAACACGTTTGATCCTCTCCTGCGAGATGTAGATTTGCAAAAGCGCCACGACAAAGCTAATGCCAATAAACAGAACAAACAGTTCGCCGAACAGTATCAAAAAAGTCTTTCCAGCATTGAGCAGGGTTTCAGTTGTAAACATAATAATTACCCGCTTTCATTGAAGAATTATAATAAAAAAAGATAGCAGGACTTTTGGTAAGACGGCATGTGAATGGTTTGCCACAATCGCACATAGCAATATTTCCTCCTATTTATTTGCATAAATGACTTTTTGCTTCCTGCTATATGGTGCATTTTGGCTCTTAAGCACAGAAGACGCCAATAGTTCTAAAACAGATTTAATCTTCTCGATAGTATCTGAATTAAAATCTTTAAGCATTTCATCAACATAAACTGAATACTCCTCATTTATGCTATTCAGTATTTCCGTGCCTCTTGATGTTGGGATGACACAACACACACGTCCATCTATTGGAGATATCTCTCGTGAAGCGTATCCTTTGCTTTCTATCCTGTCGACAATTTTACTTGCTCCGCTTTTAGTATAATTTAATGCATTTCCGATTTCCTGAATTGTAATGTTATCGTTTTCTTGTATCTTCTTAAGGGCCATAAATTCTGCTAAAGATAAATCCCTGCAGCATTCTCCATTAAAACCATGATTTCCAAAATGCCAAGCCAGTTCTTGGATCAGATTATATATATCCGCTATGTTCTTATTCATCTGCTCTCTCCTTTCCCCTGATTTAGTTTCCACTGTCGACTATTATATCGCAATTAGTTTCCATTGTCAACCAGTGGAAACCAATGTTTTGTGTTGTTTGCGATACTAACAAGGATCAGCATAACAGGTACTTCGGTGAGGACACCCACTATGGTTGCAAGCACAGCCGGGGAGGTGGGGCCAAACAACGAAATAGCAACCGCCACCGCAAGCTCGAAGAAATTGGAAGCGCCAATCATACCCGCAGGAGCGGCAATATTATGGGGCAGTTTTAACATCTTGGATGCAAAGTACGCGATAAAGAAAATCAAAAAGGTCTGGAGTATAAGAGGCACTGCAATCAGGAAGATATGCAGCGGGTTTTCCAGAATAACATCGCCCTGAAAGGAAAAAATGATGATAAGGGTCAGCAATAGGCCTATGGTGGTAACATTATTAAATTTAGGGATAAATTGATTTTCGAAATACTCCTGCCCCTTATTTTTAATCATCAGTATCCTTGTCAGAATGCCTCCTGCGAGAGGGATCACTACAAATAAAACCACGGAAAGAATCAAAGTTTCCCACGGTACCGCCACGCCGCTAACTCCAAGCAGAAACGCTACAATAGGCGTAAAAGCAATCAGGATAATCAAATCGTTGGTTGCAACCTGCACCACCGTATAGGCAGGGTCTCCTTTCGTTAGATGGCTCCACACAAACACCATCGCGGTACAAGGAGCTGCGCCGAGAAGCACCGCTCCCGCCAGATAATCCTTGGCTAAATCAGCGGGTATAATTGCTTTAAACACTACATAGAAGAAAAACACTGCAATACCGTACATGGTAAATGGCTTAATCAACCAGTTTGTAACCCAAGTAACGTACAAGCCTATTGGATTTTTCCCGACATTTTTAATGCTTGAAAAATCCACCTTCATCATCATTGGGTAAATCATCAGCCAAATAAGTATTGCAATGGGAATAGACACCTGTGCGTATTCAAACCTTCCTAAAAACTCCGGTATTACAGGCAGGAATTTGCCGATCAGTACGCCAATCACCATACAGATGACAACCCATAAGGTAAGATACTTCTCAAAAAATCCGATACCTTGTGATTTTACTTTGCTCATTGTAATCACTCCTAATTTACTTTTTTATCGCAACTGCATAATCCCTGTGCTTTACATTTCTGACATTCTTCACAGTCCGGAATATCGGAATATCTAACTGTATTATGTCATATGCAAATTCCCGCATACATGCATATATGCATGTATATATTATAATACCTTCCCGGGAAGTGTTTTGTCAACGCTATTATTATATAAATGCCATTTAACGTATCATTTGGAGAGGATTACACAGGGCCTCTCATATTATATATATCATTTTAAAAACACTTTACAGGAAGCTTCTTTTAGTTTAATATGAATAGTAGAATATATGAGCAAGTATTCATGTATATGGTTTGGAGGTGAGTTCTATGTCTGCTTTACTGGATAAATGTGAAGCACAATGCATTCATAAGGATAAGGTCCTTAACGTTAAAGATAAAGCCCTTTCAGCAGCAGAGGTCCTGGGTCTGGCGGAAGTATTCAAAGCCCTGGGAGACCCCACGCGTGTCAGGATACTCCATGCCCTCTCCCTGGAGGTACTTTGTGTATGCGATCTGGCTGAAGTCCTGGAAATGAGCCAATCGGCGATTTCCCACCAGTTAAGGGTTTTGCGGAATATGCGTGTGGTTAAGTATCGCAAGGAAGGTAAAATGGTCTTTTATTCGCTGGATGATGACCACATTATTAACCTGTTTTCTCAGGGCCTGGCACATGCCCGCCACAAATAACATCTCTAATGAGCATCGGTAAAGATTATAGGGAAAGGGGTGTTTTATGCCCACCAAAATGGAATACAACCTGCAGGGATTAGGTTGTGCCAACTGTGCAGCTAAAATAGAATCGCAAATAAAAACCCTGCCGAGCATAAACAAGGCTTTTATAAATTTCGGGACAAGCTCCCTGGCTATTGAAACAGATATCGAACAATTAGAAAAGTTGGAAGAGGAGATTAAGAAAATTGTCCAAAAATATGAGCCCCATGTAGTTGTCTCTAGAAAGGATGCCCGGGATAAATTTGCCTCCAGTGAAAGGGGCTCCCACAGTCTGGAGTTGCCAATCCATAAACCGGCCCTAATACGGCTTGCTTTTGGCGTTGTCTTTTACCTGGCGGCATTGTTACTTAGCCTCACTCCGGCCCTGGAACTGGGTTTATTTGTTATCAGCTATCTTCTGTTGGGCTGTGAAGTTGTGGTTAAAGCCTTCCGGAATATTATACGGGGCCAGCTTTTTGATGAAAATTTTCTAATGACTATTGCAACAGCCGGTGCCTTCGCCATTCAGGAATACCCGGAGGCTGTGGCCGTAATGCTTTTTTACAAAATCGGCACCTTGTTTGAGGATATGGCTGTAAATCGCTCACGCCGCTCTATTCAAGCCCTTTTAGACATTAAACCTGCTTATGCGAATTTAAAACAGGGTGAAAAAATCATACAGGTAAACCCTGATGAAGTTGCCGCAGGTGATAATATTATTGTTAAGCCCGGGGAAAGGGTGCCTCTGGACGGCCTAATTATTGAAGGTCGTTCCCTCATGGATACCTCGGCACTCACAGGTGAATCCATCCCCAGGGAGGTAAAACCCGGAGAGGAGATTTTAAGCGGCTTCATCAATACCAGCGGGGTCCTGCTGGTCGAGGTAACCAAAGAGTTTGGCGAATCCGCCGTGGCTAGGATTCTCCACCTCGTCCAAAATGCCGCCGGCAGAAAAGCGCCCACAGAGAACTTCATTACCCGGTTTGCCCGCTATTATACTCCCGTTGTGGTGGCAGTTGCCGCTGCCCTGGCCTTCATTCCTCCGCTCGTTATCCCGGGTGCTGCTTTCTCCGATTGGTTTTACCGGGCACTGATCTTCCTGGTTATCTCCTGCCCCTGTGCCCTGGTTATTTCCATCCCTTTGAGCTTTTTCGGCGGTATAGGGAGCGCTTCCAGAAGCGGCATACTTGTCAAAGGCGGCAACTACCTGGAAGCATTAAACAATGCAGATACGGTAGTATTTGATAAAACGGGAACTTTAACCAAAGGGGCGCTCAAAGTCACCTCTATCGTCCCTGCAGAGGATGTTACAAAGGAGCGGCTTCTGGAGGCAGCAGCCCTGGCAGAAACTTATTCCAACCATCCTCTTGCCCGGGCGATTCTGGAGGCATACGGCCGGAAGATTCCCAAAGGGAGCCTTGACGCATACGAAGAGATAGCTGGACAAGGGATTAAGGTCATTGCAGAAGGTAAGATTATCCTGGCCGGCAACAGAAAGCTATTGGAAAGCGCCGGCATCTTCCCGATAGAACTCCGGGAGTCCCGCCCGGGACTTCCCGAAACGACAGTGTATGTTGCCATAAATGGACAATATATGGGCTGCCTGCTTATCTCCGATGAAGTAAAAGAAGATAGCGCCCGGGCGCTGCAGGGATTAAAAGCCCTGGGGGTGAAAAGACTTGTCATGCTTACAGGAGACAGCGAGGCAGCGGCAACACTGACAGCTGAAAAACTTATGCTGGATGAGTACCACGCTGAACTTCTTCCCCATGAAAAAGTAGCCCGGCTCGAAGAAATTTACACTTCAAAAGGCAAAGGCAGTCTGGTCTTTGTGGGTGATGGGATAAATGATGCCCCCGCGCTGGCCCGGGCAGACGTCGGGGTAGCAATGGGAGCTTTGGGCTCCGATGCTGCCATTGAGGCTGCTGATGTTGTAATCATGACAGATGAACTGTCCAAGCTGCTTTCAGCTCTAAATATTGCCGGAAAAACTAAAAAAGTTGTCTGGCAAAATATTATCCTGGCTCTTGGGGTTAAAGGAGTTATCCTGATTCTGGGGGCTGTCGGAGCAGCTACTTTGTGGGGTGCAGTTTTTGCTGACGTAGGCGTAGCAGTTATCGCTATTTTAAATGCCCTGCGTGTTTTAAATTTTAAGGCTGATGATATTCCTGGCGGGCTCTCAGATTAACAAATAAAAAGGTTGTCATCCGGCTTCCAATAACAGATGACAACCTTTTCTATTTCTACATACGGGAGCGGACCTCTTGTTTCATAAACAGCACATAGGAAAGGCCAAAGATAATAAAAGCAGCAGCTACAAGGCTTGTCAATTGGGGCCAAACCAGCAGTAGGCTTTGCCCCAACGGCAGTGGCCCTGCAATGGCGCCATAAGCCTGCTCTACGGTAATCGGGCCAAGCGTGCGAATAGTGGGAACCAGCAACGTTGATGTTGCCTCGCTAAAAAGCTGGCTGGGGGATATGCGCAGCAAATTTTGAACAAACCCTTGATACGCAATGATTTGGCCGGCATCTGTAACCTGAGTGGGAGCGGTTGCTTTTACAATAATGTTAACAATCATCGAATAGAACAGGCTGAAAAATAACCATACCGCAAGGCTGGATAAAGCGGATGTGGCAGATTGTTTAAACCTGACAGAAAACATGATCGCCAGATTCAGCCAGACGCCAATATACACAATACTAACCAGCAGGAAAAAGAATATCCGCCAGAATTCTTCCGGGGTAGGGGGTATACCGGTTAACAATATACCGAACCCGATCATCGACAACCCCAGGGTAATAATCATGATGGTGACAACTAATAACGAAGAGACAAGTTTGGCATTAATAATATAATCCCGCGGAATGGGTTGAGCCAGCAATCGGCTCAAAGTGCCCCTGCTGCGCTCTGAATTGACCGCATCAAAACCCAGGGCAATGCCGATAATCGGCCCCAGCAAACTGACAAAGGTGATAAAAGGAGGCAAGGTGCCATCAGTAGCGGTAAATAACTTCAAAAAGACAAAGGATGTTGAGGTATCCTCCGAAAGTGCACTTTGAAGGCTGGACATCGCTGTATACAGCGATGCAATGGTTGTTAGAAACATTAAGGCCAGTAAAATAACAAACCGCCAGCTGTTAATATGGTCCATTATCTCCTTTTGCACGATCACCCAGAAGGGGTGCCGTGATTCATAATATCTTTGCCGGTTAAAGGATGTTTGGCTAAATATTGCACTTAGCTTTTCGAAAGCTGCCATATTGCTCTACCTCCCTCCTTCAAAATAGCGGTGATAAATCTCATCCAGGCCATAATCGTGCTGACTTAAATGATTCAGTCCGGCACCGTAATTTACGATGATGTTTGCGATCTCCCCGCTAGCATTCTGCCGACAAAAGATTAATAAGCGGTGCCGGTCGCGCTCGACCCTGGTCACATATTCGTGTTCTTTTATTGCAGCAACTAAGCCCTCATCAACAGTTTCCGCCTCTGCTTCCAGCAGGATGGGATCACTTTTAAACAGGCTGGAGGCCAGTTCCTTAATCGGCCCCACGGCGATTAATTTTCCCTCGACAAAAATACCTACGCGATCGCAGATCTGCTGTATCTGATGCAGGTGGTGGGAAGATAACAGAACCGTCATACCTCTTTCCCGGCTCAACTGCTTGATCATCGCCAATAGTTCCCGCACACCTTCGGGGTCGATACCGCTGGTAGGTTCATCGAGGATAATTACTTCCGGTTCTTTAATCAATATATCAGCCAAACCCAAACGTTGTTTCATGCCCCGGGAATAGGTCTGTACTTTCTCAGGGGCTTTCTGAGTCAAGCCTACTTGTTCCAGCAGGTGCTCTGCCCTTTCCCCGGCTGCGGAAGCTTCAATACGGTTAAGCGCTGCCGTGTAAAGCAGATTATCCATGCCGCTCAAGTTTTCATAAAAACCCACCTCATCGGGGAGATAACCCACTTTTTCTTTTACCGATAAGGGATTAAAAGTAGGATCAATTCCACAAACTTCAACCTTTCCTGAAGTAGGTTCCGACAGGCCCAGCATCATCAGGATGGTGGTTGTCTTTCCGGCTCCATTGGGTCCCAACAGCCCAAAAATTTCGCCCTGGTCAACAGTCAGCGATAAATGATCTACAGCCGTAAAATCTCCGTATTTTTTGGTTAATCCATCCAGTTTAATAATACTATCTTTTGTCATTATTGCCTCCCATATCGACGGAAAAGGTAATAGATCCCTGCTCCTACCAGGGCAATAATCAGTACCCCAATCCAACCCCAAAGGGCAGATGCCTTAACCGTTATACGAAAATCAGCGCTGTCGGATACTTCAGGCGTCTGGACTTGAAGACTAACCACATAATCGCCGGCGATGGCTTTATCGCTCGATTTGATATGGGCTTTTACGGTTGCGGATTCACCCGGAAGCAAAGAATCAACATTCTCCGGTTCAAAAGTAACTTCCCAATCAACAGGGGCGGATTGATTTAGTTTAATATCGATCAACTCTGCCGATCCGGTATTGTTCAACTGCAGTTCAACCATCTTTCCTTTACCGGCGGTAATATCGGTACTTAACCGGCCGGTGGGAGTGCTCAGCTCCATTTTGTAAGTACCGGTGATATTTACTTCCAGTTCTTCCTTTGCCGAAAAAGAACCCGCCTGGGCCGTCACAGGGATAGTGTACGTCCCGGCTTCAATTTCAGCGGGCGGATCAATGGTCACATTGATATTCTGGCTGGCGTTGGCTTCAACTTTTACAGAGGTCACTTTTTGGGCGGAAACTTCAAAGTTGACGCCCCATCCCCGGGGTGCAGCAGCGGAAAGGGCAAAGAGCTGCTCATCTGCAGTACGGTTTCTGAGAGTAAGCTGGTACTTAAAACTGGAATCGGCGCTGCCCTCCATACTGGGTTGTTCTGATTCCAGTTCGGTCTTGAAAGTGCCCTTTTCCGTAACCTCAATTGAAATGGGTAACGTGCTGATTCCGCCGCCGGTATTAGTAGCGCGGATCGTAAAGTTGTAACTGCCTTTTTCCACTTGCAAAGGCACTACGGCCTGCAGGTTGAAACTTTCCTCACTTCGGGGCCGGATAGAAAGCTGGCTGATACTCCACCCGCCTGCTGTTAAACTTGTTTCCCAGCCTTCCGGCTGCTCAACTACTTCCAGAGAAACCCGCTGGATAGAACTGCTGTTATTAATAATATCAACGGAGTAATTAATTGATTCACCAGGCGTTACGGCAATCCCGGCATATTTTGTAAACATTGATACACTGCCTGTTGCCGCCAATGTGGAGGCAACAGGAAATAAAATCCCACCCATTAAACCCAATAATAGTGTTAGCACAACTGCGGTTTTTCGTAAATAGTGCTTCAAGGTATTCCCCTCCTTTATAGATTGTCCATCCATATATAGTTACGAATGAACAGCCCTTTTGGATTTAAAGGGTTTGATTTTTTTTGAATTTTGGTATATAAAATAATTAGTCGGAATCCCTTAAAGCGGGTGAAGAGAATGTCTATACGCCAGCAAACAGAGCGTTCACTGGGGTGGTTTAACGATCTTTACCGGGAAAATGCTTCCTATGTATATAAAATCGCCCTGCATCTAATCCACGATCCTGCTGAAGCGGAAGATCTATGCCATGATGTCTTTTTGGAAATAATACAGCACCCTGAGCAGTATGATCCGGAAAGGGGCAGCATCAAGGCGTGGCTGGGGGTTAAAACCAGGAGCAGAGCCATCGATCGCTTACGAAAACAAAAGCGGCAGAAGCTGAATGATACCATAGAGCCTGCCGGTATTAGCAACACAGATCCCACTGCCGATTCAGTTTTAATGAAACTTGATCTGGAAAGCTTACATGAGTCGTTACAGCATTTGCCCGAACCTCAGCGCGAAGCGCTAACAGCTACCTATTTTCGATCGCTGCGGCAAAATGAATGGGCCAAATTAACAGGCCGCCCGCTGGGAACGGTTAAGTCATGGATTCGTTATGGAGTGAAAAATATTCGGAAACAATTTATTCAAATGGGTCGGTTGGAACCTTAGGGAGACTTGGAACCTTAGGGAGACGTTGATATGAACTCTTTGCAATGCAAACAATTTGAGATTGAAATTGTCGATGATATCTTGGGCAATTTATCCTCAAAAAGAGCTCAAGCCTTACAGGATCATCTTGCTGAGTGCAGCTCGTGCCGGAAGTTGTACGAAGAATGGTCTGAACTGTTAAAAGACGACACAAATGTTCACCCTTCGGCCCGGCTATACAAGCGTCTGCAAAAATATTTCCTGCACAGGCAACCCGGTCGTAAACCGCTACAACCATCAGCTATCTGGGGAGCCGCTTCTGTTGCCCTGATAGGAATGCTTATACTTGCGTTAGCTACAATTCAGGGCCGGCAGCCTTTGGATTCATGGGAGCAACCCCTTGTTGCTACAAAAGATATTCCGTCTTTTGTAGCAGAAGATATACCGCGCTTTGTCATAGATGATACGGAAACGGTACAATATCTGATTGATCCCCAAAAAGGCCAGCTTACCAGTATTAAAGGAATAATTTGGGTAAACAGCAACCGTGATGAGCTATACTGCTTTGTGCAAAACCTGGAAGATAACGCCTATTGCGACTATCAAATATGGTTGATTAGACCCATAAAGAAAGAAAACGGCGGGCTTTTACAGATCATGGATCAATACGGTGAATTATACCTGCACCAAAAAAATATTCAAGAGGTACACCAGATAAGTATCAGCCAAGAACCTAAAGGCGGAAGCCGTTATCCTACCACCGATGATACAATTCTGGTTGATTTTAACCTGCAATAAATATGCTCAATAAATGATTCCACTGTCCTAGCAATTATCTTCCTCCCAACATCATTCTGGGAAGGATGAGGGCAATTTCAGGGTATACAACAATAATTGCAACCATTATTAATATTGGTATAACAAAAGGCAAGGCGCCCAGGTAAATCTCTTCCAACGAAACATCTTTAGCAATACCGGCAATAGTGAACAGGTTTAAACCCATCGGCGGTGTAATTAATCCTGCATCCATCATCAGTACGCATAATACTCCGAAAGCAACGGGGTCAAAGCCTAATTGCAAGATCAGAGGAAAGACTACCGGAAGTGTCAAAATCATCATGGACACCGCGTCTATAATACAACCTAAAAATAGATAAACAAGAAGAATGGCGGTCATAATAAGATACGGGGAAACATCCAGCCCGACTACCCACCCTACAAGTTTCACCGGTATTGTGGAAAGACCCAAAAAATAAGTGAATACTGTAGCTCCGGCAATAAGAAAAAGAACCATCGCCGAAACTCGCACAGCTTCCTGCAAGGAAACGAAAAGATTTTTAAATGTCAGTTTTCTTTTCAGTAAAGCAACGAAGAAAAGCAGGGTCGCTCCCGCAGCTCCGGCCTCGGAGGGAGTAAACCAACCTAAATATATGCCCCCCATGACCACCAGGAAAGCCAATAATATCTCCCATACGTTTTTAAGTGCCAGAATCTTCTCTCTCCAGCTAACCGGCTCAAAATTGGCAGCAGCCAGGCTGGGGTTTCGCTTAACCATCAATACTACCAGTAAAATAAAGAATGACGCCAGAATAATTCCAGGAATGATACCGGCAATAAGCAATTTTCCAACAGACTGCTCGGTAAGCATCCCGAACACTACAAAGCCGATACTCGGAGGAATAAGAAAGCCCAGGGTTCCGCCTCCGGCAATAGTACCTGTTGCCAACTTAGCAGAATAATTATATTTTCTCATTTCCGGATAGGCAATACCAGCCATCGCGGCTGCCGTAGCCACTGAAGACCCGGAAACGGCGGAAAAACCGGCACAGGCAGCAATGGTTGCTGCTGCCAGCCCTCCGGGAAGCTGCCGCAGCCATTTATCAAATGTTTTGTAAAGCTCCCCAATGGAACCACTAGCACTGGCAAAACTCCCCATAACAAGAAAAAGCGGAATCACCATATATGAATAATTACTGGACACTTCATAGACCGTTCTGGCGACTACAGGTAAAGCTGCGTTAGAAGAAGTTAAATACCAGATACCTGAGAAACCTATCAGCATGAGAGCAACGGCTATAGGCATACCTAAAACCAAAAGGATAAATACTCCAAGAGTACCGATAATACCAGCAGTAACAGGATCCAAGATTTTTCCTCCCTTCTTTACTTGAAAAACCGGTCACGTTTTCTTAATTCCGGCAAAAAGACTTACCTTTTAATAAACTTTACTACAGAAGTTACAAGATCAACGAGAAATTCGAGAAAAAGAAGCGCCCCTCCTAATGGGACAATCAACCTGAATGGAAACTGGGGTATTCTCAGCACGTCTGATACAATTCTGCCTATATTCCCCGTTGCTACTACCCAACCCTGCCATACTATGATACTCACCATACCTAAACAAAGTAAATTAATGATTATCTCCACGAACAGGGAAATTCGAAGGGGCAGCTTTGAAACAACAATATTTACAGTCGGGTGTCCCTTCATTTGCTGAGTGTAAGCCAGCCCTAACACTATTACAATAACGAGCATGAAAGAAGACAATTCTATTGTGCCGGGGACAGGTTTGTTAAAGATAGTTCGTGAAAGTACATCGAATGTGGAAAGCAACATCATGGGGATAAGTACAAACATGCTTACTCCAGAAACCCAGTAAGTTAATCGCTGAACCTTTTTTTGAGCATTAGCCAGCCACTCCATTTGCTTTTTCTCCTTTCATTTAAAATTGCTCAGTAAACCCTAACACTACAGCGAAAGATTGCCTTTTTCGTTATTCCGCTAAGCCACGGGGACGGTTCCATCGTCTTCCCATTTTTCAAGCGGTGCGGGGACACACCTCTTGCAGAGGAATGTCCCCTTACCTTTTCCCCGTCCCCATGGCACCGCTCATTGCTAATTTTCGCTG
>CAZQXY010000014.1:17641-19929 GCA_964597455.1 uncultured Desulfovibrionaceae bacterium | reverse complement strand
TTCCGTGCCCTGGGGATTTATCTTCCCTTAATAACCACTAACTGTACTATCCTCGGTGTGGCACTGCTTAATGTCCAGGCGGGTTACAATATCATCCAAACCATAGTGTATTCTATCTCTACCGGTGCAGGTTTTACCCTTGCCCTGGTGATTATGGCCGGGATCAGAGAAAGGCTGGAATTGGCCGATGTTTCCAGCTACCTTAGAGGTGCTGCCGTGAGCCTGGTTACTGCCGGAATTCTCTCTCTGGCATTTATGGGCTTCAAGGGAATGATGACTTTATAGGAGGTGAACCAAGGTGGATCTTGTTCTTGCAATAGTAATAATCGGTGGCTTAGGCCTGATACTTGGCGGATTGTTGGCCTACTTTGCCCAGCGCTTTGCAGTAGAAGAGGACCCCAGGGTAGAAACAATATGTGATCTGCTTCCCGGTGCTAACTGCGGAGCCTGCGGGTTTGCCGGTTGTGCAGATTATGCTGAAGAAGCAGCAAAGGGCGAGGTGGCTCTTGATTGCTGTGTTCCCGGAGGGAAAAACGTTTGTAATAGTATTTGTGAAGTAATGGGCGTAGAATCGGCCGCCTCTGCAGATAAAAAAATTGCCGAGGTGCGTTGTGTAGGGACGAATGAAGTTGCCCGTAATAAATTCTATTATCAAGGCGTACCTGATTGTAAAGCTGCCCTGATGTACGGAAAAGGCTTTAAAGCCTGCCAGTATGGTTGTCTGGGTCTTGGAACCTGTGTAGAGGTTTGTCCCTTTGATGCCCTGCATATGGGCGGGAACGGCTTACCGGTTGTGGACGAGGAGAGCTGTATCGGTTGCGGTGTTTGCGCGAAAGCCTGCCCGCGTGATATTATTTATATAGTAAGCGCCTACCGTACCGGCAAGGTAATTCTCTGTAATTCCAAAGACCGCGGTAAGGTTGCCAGTGATGCATGCGAGGCAGGCTGTATCGGGTGTAAAGCCTGTATCAAAGGCTGCCCGCAGGGAGCTATTGTTGTAGAAAACAACCTTGCTTTCATTGATAGCGATAAGTGTAATGATTGCGGCGAATGTTTGGATTTGTGCAAGCGTGATGTAATCAGAGACGCGGTTAAAGTAGCGGTTGGCTGAGGTATCCATCCTAATGAAATCGGCAGGACCTTTCCCTGCCGTTTTTTATAACGCGAAGCAGGGGGACGGTTCCATCGTCTTCCATTTCTCAAGCGGTGCGGGGACACACCTCTTGCAGAGGAATGTCCCCAAGTCCTTCGCTTCGCTCCGGAGACGCTCGAACCGTCCCCGCAGCTTCACTTATATATTAACCTCTGAGCAGTTACAATTTATATCATTTTAGGACTGGGTGATTAAACTTGACCGAGCAAGAGTTTACGCATTTCAACGAACAGGGAAGAGGGCGAATGGTTGATGTCAGCGGAAAAGATATAACCGACCGCCTGGCAAAGGCACAGGCAAAAGTATTTATGCAGAAAGAAACCTTGCAGAGAATTAAAGACGGGAAAATGGCCAAAGGGGATGTCCTGGGGGTTGCACAGGTAGCAGGAGTAATGGGAGCAAAGCAGACTCCTTATCTTATTCCGATGAGCCATCCACTGCCAATCTCGGGGGTTGATCTGCAATTTTATTTTGTAGAGGAAGAAGACTGTCTGGTAATTGAAGCGTCTGTAAAGGTAACCGGCAAGACGGGAGTTGAAATGGAGGCGCTTACCGCGGTAAGCGTGGCCGCCCTGACGGTATACGATATGTGCAAGGCAGTTGATCGCGGAATGGAGATAAGCCGGATTCGTTTGCTCGAGAAAAAGGGTGGAAAAAGTGGCCATTACTACCGCCCCGTTTAATGCGACAGTGCGACAGTGCGACAGGGAGAACCGTCCCCTGTCGCACTGTCGCATGGTTTTCCCCTTTCATATACCTTGATTAACACCGGTAAAAATGCTACTATGTAGAAGGGTCGTAGTATGTCGAAAGGGGTTAACAAATGAAATATTCCCTGAAGACGATAATTATTCTAGTATTAATGTTGCTATTAATATTTAATATATTGGGCTGTTCCGGTGAGAATAAATATGAAAAAACAGTTTTTTTAATGGATACCAAAGTGGATATTACTATTTATGGAAATGGCATGAGTAATAAGCAGTATGTCCAGCTTGCAAATGAAATAGAAAATGAGATGAAACGGTTGGAAAGTATTTTCAGCGGCCATATCGCCGGCAGTGATATCAAGCGCATCAATGAGGCTGCCGGTCAGGAGCCGGTTGAAGTCCGCCCGGAAACAGTTTTTGTATTG
>CAZQXY010000014.1:0-17631 GCA_964597455.1 uncultured Desulfovibrionaceae bacterium | reverse complement strand
ATTGCAAAAGGCGCTTGAGGTTGCAGAGATATCGGGCGGAGCATTTGATCCCACAGTAGCGCCCCTTCTTGACTTATGGGGTTTTAAGACGGATGAGCCCGGCGTCCCTTCCCAAAATGATCTAAACGAGGCTCTGCAGCTTGTTAACTATAAGGAGGTTGAGATCGATGAAACCTCTTCTACGGTTTTTTTACCCCAACCCGGAATGAAAATAGACCTGGGAGGCATTGCTAAAGGATATATTGTCGATCAAGGTCTAAAAATAGCGGATGATTCTTCCGCCTCAGCGTTATTTATCAACGCCGGTGGGGATATCAGTGTTGCTGGTACGAAGCCTTCCGGTGAAACGTGGAAAATAGCTATCCAGGATCCGCTTGAATCACAAAAGTTAACCGCTGTTTTGGATGTTGGGGAAGGCAGTATAGCGACTTCGGGCGATTATCAGCGTTTTTTTGAGGTTGACGGGGAAAAATATCATCATATCATCGATCCTAAGACAGGATATCCCGTCGTCGATATCTCAAGTGTAAGCATACTGGCCCCCGATACTATTATGGCTGATGCTCTATCAACGGCTGTCTTTGTTTCAGGCCTGCAAGATGGGATGGAACTGCTGGAAGGGCTTGACGGGGTAGAAGGAGTTATGATCGATAAACAGGGCAAAATATTCGCAAGTTCAGGTTTGGCAGATGACCTGGAGATTGTGAAATAAATCATCGCTTGGAAGATGTCTGCAATGAAGGGGTGTAGCTGCTTTTGAAACGCAGTAAAACGTTTGAAATGGTCTATATGGCTTTGCTGGTAGCTTTTGCAGTAGCTGTGCATACGGTTGAGGCGGCTATTCCTGTCCCCATTCCCGTTCCGGGAGCCAAACTCGGCCTGGCCAATATTATTACCCTGCTGGCTATTATTTTTTACGGTTGCCGCGGCGGCCTTACCGTCGCTTCCCTGCGTAGTATTGTCGGCAGCCTCATCATTGGAAATTTCATGGGTTTTGGTTTTTATCTCAGTTTTTGCGGCGCTCTGATGAGCTCGCTGGTGATGAGCCTGTTTATGTATCCGTATTACAGGCGGAAGGTATCCTTGATCTCTGTCAGTTTGGCGGGAGCGGTTACCTTTAATATTGTTCAGCTGGCGCTGGCTGCGCTGCTGGTTCAAAACTTTATGTTATTCAGGGGTTATCTGCCGTTTTTGCTTCTACTGGCAGTTCCGACAGGCTTTTTTACAGGTCTGGCGGCAATTTATCTGGAAAAAGCCGCCGGTCATGCCGGCCTGAGAATCGATCGTTCATTAAATATTTCAGGCAATTTAGGAGTTCCTTCCGGGAAGACTACCGCCTTCCGGGGCTGAACGTTGTTTATCGGTATAATTAATTAACCCTGCGGAGGTTTAATATTGGAGCAATTGATTTTGGCTTCTGCATCACCACGGCGTGCCCAATTATTAAGCCAAATAGGTATTCCCTTTAAGGTGGTAAAGAACCGTTATGCCGAGCCCGAAATAACTGCCGAAAACGCGCTGGAGTCTATCGCCCTGGCCAAGGCAAAAAGTGTATCTGCAGAATATCCCCATAGTCTTATCCTGGGTGCCGATACGGTTGTTATTTGCGAGAACCAGGTGCTTGGTAAACCGAAGGATGAGAAAGAAGCCCAAATGATGCTGCGGCTTTTAAGCGGCAGGGTTCACAGGGTGGCAACCGCTATCGCCCTGACCAAAGGGGAACGTGAAACTGTATCCAGGGAGGAAACGTTTGTCTGGATGCGTGAGATAGAAGAGGAAGAGATTAAGGCATATACAGCTTCTAAAGAGCCGTATGATAAAGCTGTCTATGCCATCCAGGGCAAGGGCGCTGTTTTTGTTGAAAAGGTGCAGGGATGTTTTTTTAATGTTGTCGGATTACCCCTTTTCAGGGTTGTTCTGATGTTAAAAGAATGGAATATATCTGTCTGGTAGGGGGGAGATTAAGTCGGAAAAGAAAATTACGATTAAAGAATTACCCTTGGAAGAACGGCCCCGGGAAAAAATGAAGGGACAGGGTGCAGAAAAACTTTCCAATGCAGAATTACTGGCAATTCTGCTTAGGACAGGCTATTCTGAAACGACAGCAATACAACTGGCGGAAAGAATTATATCTCAGGCAGGCGGGTTGCGCTTCTTGCCTGATTATACCCTGGAAGAACTGCAGGAAATCAAAGGGATAGGCCTGGCAAAAGCTGTTCAAATAAAAGCGGCACTGGAACTGGGCAGGCGTATGGCTTCCACGCTGCGGCCGGCAAGCCTGTCCCTGAGCTCTCCTCAGGAAGTGGCCAATTTTTTAATGGAGGAGATGCGCTATTATCATAAAGAATATTTTAAAATAATTCTGCTCAATACAAAAAACCAGATTATTTCCATTGAGGATATTTCCATCGGGAGCCTTAATTCTTCTATCGTCCATCCCCGCGAAATTTATAATCTTGCGGTGAAAAAAAGTGCCGCTGCGGTTATTTTAGTACATAATCATCCCAGTGGCGATCCTTCCCCAAGCCGTGAAGATATGGAGGTTACCAAAAGAGTGGCCGAGGCGGGCAAAATACTCGGTATTAATGTGCTGGACCATATTATCGTCGGAGAGGGCAGTTACTTGAGTTTTAAGGAAAAAGGCTTTCTTTAGTTTAATTTGATAAATTATGGTATAATATTCCATTGGAAGAAAATATATCATCTTGTGCCAGCTTTATAAGGTTTGATATAATTTTACAGAGCAAAAATGATGAAGAGCAAAAAATGGTGAATAGAAAGGGGAAAGCCATACATGGCATTTCTTGCAGGTTTTTTTTCCAGAAATATTGGCATTGATCTGGGGACTGCCAATACTTTGGTATATGTTCGGGGCAAAGGGATTGTGTTGCGTGAACCTTCTGTTGTGGCCATTCGCAGGGATACGGGCACGATTCTCTCTGTAGGCGAAGAGGCAAAGAGGATGATCGGGCGTACTCCCGGCAACATAATCGCTATAAGGCCTATGAAGGACGGAGTTATAGCTGATTTTGATGTTACGCAAATCATGTTACGTCATTTTATCGCTAAATCTTACCGCCGGAGGGCTATTTTCCTGCCCCAAGTTGTTGTCTGTGTTCCTTCAGGGGTAACGGAGGTGGAGAAAAGAGCAGTTCTAGATGCTACCAAGCAGGCCGGAGCAAAAGAAGCTTTTCTAATTGAAGAACCGATGGCCGCTGCTATTGGAGCGGGTTTGCCTGTTGAAGAACCAACAGGAAGTATGATCGTAGATGTAGGCGGAGGTACTTCCGAAGTTGCGGTAATTTCTTTGGGGGGTATCGTGAACAGCCAGTCAATCCGTGTTGGTGGGGACGAGATGGATGATGCAATAATCAATTATATTAAAAAAACCTACAATTTGATGATTGGTGAACGTACCGCAGAGGAGATAAAAATAAAAATCGGTTCCGCTTTTCGGCTTACTGAAGAAGAAACCCTTGAGATTCGGGGAAGAGACCTGGTGACCGGGCTGCCGAAGATATTGGGTATTGGCTCCTGGGAAATCCAATCTGCGCTGATGGAGCCGGTATCTGCTATCCTGGAGACGATCAAAATTACATTGGAAAGGACTCCGCCGGAGCTTGCTGCAGATATTATGGAGAAGGGTATCGTAATGACCGGCGGAGGTGCTTTACTAAAAGGGTTGGACAAACTTATTATTGAGGAAACAGGTATGCCTGTATATCTGGCTGAAAATCCTATTGATTGTGTTGTTCTGGGAACGGGTAAAGCATTGACAGCTATAGAACTTTTGAAAAGAGTATCCGTTACTCCTAAGAGGTCTTTTTAGATAAATAAATGTAAGGGTGTTGGGGTTGAATCAAACTACCCGGAAAGTGATTGGATTATTAGGGTTAGTCATTGTATTGCTTTCCATGATCTATTACACAGGAGTATTTCGCTCCCGCTATACCTTTGCCGAGGATCTATTGTTAACAGGTCTATCACCAGTGCAGGGGTTTTTTTCTAAGATCGGTCGGAAAACTTATTGTTTTTTTCAGGGGATGTTTGACTACGAAAGAGTCCTGGCAGAAAACGAGCTGCTCAAGGAAAAGATTGCCGAGGGGGATAACCTGAGCTATCAATTACTGGAACTGCAAAAAGAAAATCACCGTTTAAAAGAAATGCTCGGTTTTGAAAGCAGCGCAGAGTACTCGCTGTTACCTGCTGAGGTAATAGCGAGGGATCCCACCTGCTGGTTTGAGACAATTACCATTAATAAGGGCTATAATGATGGCGTAAAAAAAGATATGGCTGTTGTTACTTCCCAGGGGCTGGTTGGCAGTATTTATTATACTTCCCAAAACTCTTCTCAGGTTTTGATGCTGACGGATTCGCGCCGGGCGGTAAGCGCGCTTGTCCAGCGCTCCAGAGATCCCGGCTCAATAGGGATAATCGAGGGAAATCCCGAGAATAGCGAATTCCTGAGGATGGTTAATCTGCCTCCGGATGCTAATATTCAAACAGGTGATGCCATTATATCCTCAGGCCTGGGGGACGTGTTTCCCAAGGGGCTGGTTATAGGTCATGTAATAGAAGTTGAAAAGGATCAGTATGGTTTGCTTCAGCAGGCGCTTGTTGCCCCGGCCGTTAATTTTAACCGTTTGGAAGAAGTGTTTATCGTTATTGAATATAATCCTTAAATTTTTGGAGGGAGCTTACCTGAACAATAAATCCCATGTCGTTTCTTATCTTATCGTGGCCTTTATTTTTATGCTGATCATTGTATTGCAGGGTTCTTTTCTGTCATTTTTTCTTGTTGGAGTTACCGTTCCTGATTTGCTGCTGATAGCGGTAATTTGCCTTGTATTCCTCTGGGGTGAAAACAGGGGACTCATAGTGGGGTTAATGGCCGGCCTCCTTCAGGACCTATTCTTTGGACCTGCTCTCGGTTTTTTTACACTGTCGAAGATGCTGGTGGCTATCCTGGCCGGAGCGGCATCCAGGGAAATTTACAGGGATCAGATCATCGGACCCATGATAACCGTGTTTTTTGCAACTTTTCTGCACGAGATTATCGTTTTTGCTCTATCAGACTTTTTTTGGGGTATTGAAACCGGGTTCTATTATTCCCTGGAAAAATTATTTCTTCCAAAAGCGATCTATCATTTTATTTTAACGCTGTTCCTGTATCCATTGTTTTACCGGGCAGAACAAAAGCAATTCTTTTATCCCTCCTTTAAATAATTTACGCTTATAAGGTTGAGAGCAGATGAGCAAAACAATGCTAAAAAAAATCAGGGTTTTCATTACCCTGGTGGTTTTAATTTTTATTATTCTTTCTGGTAGATTGGCTTACCTGCAGATAATCCAGTATGATTATTATTGGGACAGGGCCGAAAACAACCGCTTGCGAATTATGCCTATTACTGCTCCCCGGGGGGAAATCTATGCTGGAAAAGGAGAGCAGCTGGTAACAAACAGACCCGGTTTTACTGTATCCCTGGTCGATCTTGGCAGCGGTTACAGCGATGAAACAATCTCTTATCTTTCAAGGCTGCTTGAGATGGATGAGCAGGAGATAAGGGAAA
Organism: uncultured Desulfovibrionaceae bacterium; assembly: GCA_964597455.1. Lineage (GTDB taxonomy): Bacteria > Bacillota > Dethiobacteria > DTU022 > UBA8154 > DUQX01. Next base: position 12,061 of record CAZQXY010000014.1, on the reverse strand, counting down.
TAATCGACCTGCAGAATTACCGCCGTTACCTGCCGGTGCGCCTGAAAACAGACGTAGATATTGAAATTGTATCGAAAATTGCAGAAAAGCGCCTGGAACTTTCCGGTGTCCTGATCGAGGTTCAGCCTATACGGAACTATAATTATGAAAGCAGCGCCTCTCATGTCCTCGGCTATATGGGGGAGGGGACTGTGAAGGAGTGGATTAAGGAATTCTGGGCAGAGCTGGGGTATGACTATCAGCCCGGGGAACTGGTAGGGCAGTCGGGGCTTGAGCTGGCCTGGGAGCCTCTTTTAAGAGGGGAAGATGGAGGCGTGCAAGTTGAGGTAAATTCTACAGGCCAGGCCATCAGGGAGTTTGAAAGGGTGGAACCCGTTCCGGGAAACAATCTGTTTTTAACGCTGGACCTGCAACTGCAACAAGTGATAGAGCAATCGCTGGCGGAAGTGATTGAGGGTCTGCGGTCTGAAGGAAACCTGTATGCGGGAGAGGCTGCTGCGGTGGTCCTTGATCCCCGCAGCGGGCGAATACTCGCTATGGTCAGTTTTCCCTCCTTTGATCTGAACACTTTTCGCCTTGATTTTCCCCAGCTTGAAGATAATCCCTTTAACCCTCTTGTAAACAAAACAATCGAGGAGCATTATCCCGTTGGTTCAACTTTTAAAATGGTGCCTGCCATGGGCGCACTCGAAAAGGGGCTTATCTCAAGAACGGAGCGGGTTTACTGCGGCGGAACAATAACGCGCTACGGGGCAACCAAATCCTGTTATCATGGCTATGCCCACGGGGGGATGAATATTCTGGAGGCCATCAGAAAATCATGCAACATTTTTTTCTATGAGCTGGGCTTGCGCCAGGGGATCGATACTTTAGCATATTATTCCCGCCAGTTTGGCTTTGGCAGTGTGGTGGGTTTAAAAGATATCTTTGGTGAGAAAAGCGGTATTGTGGCCAGCCGGGAATTTAAAAGCACGCTGTATCAGAACGAGCCCTGGTACCCGGCGGAGACGATGGATGCGTCTATCGGTCAGAGTTTCCATAGCATAACGCCGCTGCAGTTGGCCAATTATGCGGCCATGATCGCCAATGGCGGTATTCGCTACCGCCCTTATCTGGTAGAAAAAGTTGTTGACAGCGAGGGCTCTACAGTAATGATGGCTGAACCCGAGGTTCTCTCTTACATGGAAGCGAAAGACACCAGCTGGGAAATAATTCGGGAAGGAATGTCACTTGTTACCCGGCCCGGGGGAACGGGTGCTCTCCTGGCGGATTTGCCGGTTTGGGTGGCTGGAAAGACAGGTACGGCACAGGTTGTCGGCAGGGATGGAGCCATTCCCTCTCACAGTCTTTTTGTGGGTTATGCCCCGCTGGAGGACCCCGAGCTGGCCTTTGCTGTGATTATAAAACACGGAGAATCGGGCGGAAGCACATCGATCCCAATTGTCCGTAAAATTGTAGAGCATTATTTTAGTGCCCTGGAGAGTAATACCCCGTCAGATAAGTTCCAGGAAGGAAGTATTCAGGAAGGAAGTATTCTTGATGATTGACCGCCGCCTTTTAAAGAATTTAAATTATCAGCTCCTGCTCATAATGTTTATCCTTTGCCTTTATGGCTTACTGGTTATCAGCAGCGCAACGCAGGGAATGGGTTTTGATGATTCTTTGTATTATGTCAGGAAGCAGATTATAGGAATGGCTATCGGGCTGGTTGCCATGCTCGTCGTACTTTGTATCGATTACATAAATTTTTACCGCTGGTCATGGTATTTGTATGCCTGTAATCTGATTTTTTTAGGTCTTGTTCTTTTTATAGGCAAGGATGCCGGGGGGGCCTACCGCTGGATAGATTTGAAGGTTTTTGATCTCCAGCCATCGGAGTTATCGAAATTCATCATTATTATCACCCTTGCTGCCCTGCTGATGGATTATGAGGATAAGTTGAATAGCTTCTCCAGCGTACTGATATTTTTTTCCCATGTTTTAATCCCCATGGTTCTGATTTTTTTACAGCCGGACCTGGGGACGGCATTGGTATTTACTGTTATTTTCTTTGGTATGCTTTATTTTGCAGGGGTATCCTGGAGGTGTTTATTGCCTTTGGTATGCACAGGCCTTGCCCTTGTACCTTTGTTATGGACCCGCCTTTTGCCCTATCAGAAAATGCGTCTCGTGGTTTTTTTTAATCCCGAGATTGATCCTCTGCGTTATGGATACCAATTAAAGCAATCGATGATCGCCATCGGTTCCGGGGGGGTGACCGGCAAGGGCATTTACCAGGGTACGCAGGCTGGTTTACGGTTCTTACCCGAGCCCTACACGGATTTTATTTTTTCTGTGCTGGGAGAGGAGCTTGGATTTTTAGGTGCTGTTGTCCTTCTGTTTTTATATTTCCTGCTGATCTACCAAATACTGAAAATCGGCACCTATTCCAAGGACACCTTCGGAGCTTATATTTGTGTCGGTGTTGCTGTTATGTTGGTATTTCAAATACTGGTGAACATCGGTATGACTTTAAGTATTATGCCGGTTACCGGAATACCGCTGCCTTTTATGAGTTACGGCAGTAATGCCGTAGTTGTAAATATGCTCTCCATCGGGATCGTGCTCAACATAGGCATGAGGCGGCATAAGATCCAGTTTTAGCATAAAGCGATATCCCCGGGAATATATATGTACATGCAGTGCTATCCTTAGGAGGGTGCAAAGATGTACTTTAATAAAAAAAGAAGAAATGTTTCTTCTTCTGATCTGAGAAACCGTTTAGAGGAATATTCTAACGAGAAGGAGAGGGAAAGATGGTTTTCTGATGAGCCGGATAGAAATAATCGCCCATTATTGGAATCCTTTCCAGTTTCTTTTTTAAGGAATATGCACAGCTTTTTGCTTTTTAAGATCACTATGGTCGTATTAACGGTCATAATTGTGTTTCTTTTATCTTTAATAAAACTGCCCTTTTCAAACACAGTTATGGAGAAAATCCAGTATATTACAACGTGGAAGATGGATTTTGTTGGAATCGGCCGGGAAGCATTGCCGGTAATCCGGAGCCTGTGGGAAGGGGATCTTGAATCAGGACTGAACACTGTTGTGATGGCGCCTGCCGGCAGCGGTGAAGTCAAATCCGGTTTTATTACGCCTTTTGAAGGAGAACTGGAGAAGTCTTTTGGAATGAATTATAACCCGGATTCGCAGCGGGAAGAAATGTACTATGGCCTGGTCATGAGCGCTCCCGAAGATAAGCAGGTCAGGGCCTCGGCTGCGGGTTGTGTTAAAGAAATAAAAGAGCACCCTTACTATAGGTCTTACCTGTTACTGGAACATCCCGGAGGAATAGAGACGTGTTATGGATACCTCAGCGAAGTTCTGGTTCAGGAAGGGGACGAAGTAAAACAGGGACAGGTTATTGCAGAAATCAAGCTGAATCCCCTGGAGACCAGATCGTCATTATATTTTGAGGTAAGGGAAAAGGGCGAGCCTGTTGACCCCCTTCCTTTGATTATAGAATAAGAATGAGGAAAGGGGTATTGTTTTGGGCTGGAGCGTGCTAAAATTTAAACGGCTGGAGATTTCAGTTCATCCCTTTTTTTTGCTTTTTATCTTTCTTTGGATTTTAGCGGGGTTGCCGGTTCAAACCCTTTTTCTTTTTGTTCTTGTTTTAGGCCATGAATTGACTCATACCCTTACTGCCAGGGCATATGGGTTAAATATTTATAAAATTGAACTGTTTCCTTTTGGGGGAGCGGGTTATCTGGTAAATCCCCTTGAGCTGTATCCCAAAAAAGAGTTAATTGTCGCCGGGGTGGGGCCGCTGTTCAATCTCGCCATTTTTATTTTTTTGTTAAACTATAGCCACGGTCTTTATAAATTTTCTCTTTTTCTTGATCGTTCCTTAATAAATTTCTTACTTAATGCAAATTTTTTTCTCTTTGTTTTTAACCTGCTTCCGGGCCTTCCCCTCGATGGCGGCCGGGTCCTCAGGGCTTTATTAACTCCCAAAATAGGGATTTACAAAGCCACGGAGATCGCAGTTTCGAGCGGCAAGGTGCTGGGAGCGCTTTTATTTCCGGCAGGTCTGCTATTGGCTTTTCAGGATTACTTACACCTCTCTCTGTCATTGATGGGATTATTTCTATACTATGCTGCAGGGCGTGAGCAAAAAACAGCCATATATACCTTTTTACGCTATCTTTTACGTAAAGAAAAAGCGCTGCGAAAAAATGGTGTTCTAAAAAGCGAGCAGCTTGTTGCGCTGGAGAATACAACGCTGCTCGAAGTATTAAAACATTTTAAACCGGGCAGATACCATCAGGTTATTGTCCTCAACACGACATGCCGTGCTCTGGAAATGTTAACGGAAAATCAGATCTTGGAGGTCGCGTTAAAGAAAGGCATGAATATAACCTTGAAGGGAGTTTTACGAAAATAATTATATTCAAACAGGAATTTCCTTTTTTATGACGAATATTTAAGCAAACGTTTACAACTGATCGGGATTGATCAAAAGCAGTTTGGGCTAGAATATGCATGAGGAACAAATTTGTAAATGAGGCTGAATCCGGTTGTCAAACCTTTATTTAAGAGATCTTCTGGAAAGGGTTCGTAAACCTGCCAGGTATTTGGGAAAGGAAGTAAATACTGTTTTAAAAAACCCTGAGCAGTTCAAGGTTCAGCTGGCGCTGGCCTTTCCGGATTTATATGAGGTGGGGATGTCCCATCTCGGGCTAAAAATCCTTTATTCTCTGGCAAACAAAATACCTGAAGTTTACGCTGAAAGGGTTTTTGCGCCCGGTGCTGATCTGGAAGAAATATTGAGACAGGAAAATTTACCCCTTTTCAGCCTTGAAAGCAATACCGCTCTGCAAAAATTTGATCTCGTGGGTTTTAGTTTGCAGTACGAGTTGAGCTATACCGCTGTTTTAAATATGCTCGATCTGGGCGGTATTCCTCTGTATAGCGCAGAGAGAAAAGAGGCTGATCCCTTTATCCTCGGCGGAGGGCCGGCAGCTTTAAATCCTGAACCCCTGGCGCCTTTTTTTGATTTTTTTGTTCTGGGCGATGGTGAGGAAGTCTTGCCGGAAATACTCCGTGAGTATGCTTCCTGGAAGGATAAGGGCTGCGGCAATAGGGAGGATTTTCTTGAAATAATTGCTCGAATTCCGGGGATATATGTCCCCGGCTTTTATGAACCTGTATATTCCGGGGGTAAATTTTCCGGTATCAGGCCTCTAAAAGAAAATGTTCCTTTATGTATAGAAAAAAGGACTGTTGCTGACCTGGAGAATGCCTTTTATCCTGAATCTTTTGTTGTACCCTACATGGAGGTAGTTCATGACCGGGCGGTCCTGGAGCTGTTTCGGGGATGTTCCAGAGGATGCCGTTTTTGCCAGGCAGGTTTTACTTATCGGCCAGTCCGTGAGCGTTCTTTAAGTAAATTGAAGGAGCTTGCAGGGGCTATTATCGATAAAACAGGCTTTGAGGAACTATCCTTATCTTCTTTGAGCAGCAGTGATTATTCGCAGATAGAAAAGCTAATTGATGAGCTCCAGGATCAATTTCATCAACAAGCTGTCAGTTTGTCCCTCCCTTCGCTGAGAGCTGATGTTTTTGCCCTGAATCTGGCGGATAAGGTGCAGCGCAACAGGACAGGAGGTGTTACTTTTGCTCCTGAAGCGGGTTCACAGCGCTTAAGGAATGTAATTAACAAGCAAGTGACCGAAAATGATATCCTGGAAGCTGCAGCCCAGGCGGTTAATGCGGGAAGGTCGCATATTAAGCTTTATTTTATGATCGGTCTTCCTACAGAAACTGAAGAAGATCTCCGGGAAATAGCTGAGCTGGCAAGAAAAATAAGCGGATTGCGCAGAACGGTTAAAGGTAGAAGACGTCCATTTAAAGTAATTATCAGCGCTTCAACTTTTATCCCCAAACCACATACACCTTTTCAGTGGGAACCACAGCTTGCTCTAGAACTGATCAAGGAACGCCAGAAACTGTTGCGCCAAAGCCTCAGACGGATAAAAGGGGTAGATTTCACCTGGCATGAAGCCGAGATGAGTTTTCTCGAAGCCGTTTTTGCCCGGGGGGATAGGCGTCTTGCCCCCGTTTTGGAAAGAGCTTTCAGGATGGGAAGCCGGCTGGATGCCTGGAGCGATTGTTTTGATTTTTCCCTCTGGGAAGAAGCGTTTCAAAAAGAAGGGTTGGAACCGGATTATTATGTATATTTTCATCCTGAAACCTCCGACCCCCTTCCCTGGGACCATATTTCGGCCGGAGTCTCGAAACATTTTTTAATCAGTGAATATAAAAAAGCTCTCGAAGAAGAAATTACTGGCGATTGCCGTGTAAATGGCTGTGCAGGCTGCGGCCTGGAAAATTGCCCCATTCAGGCGGGTGAAGCGGGATGTACCACTATCTCTTAACTTTTTTCAAGGGGGGAGATCTAAGATTTATCTCACACCTGGACCTGCTGCGAACTTTTGTCCGCAGCGCAAGGCGTGCCGGTATCCCAACCGCCTTTACTAAAGGCTATAATCCCCAGCCGAAATTTGTTTTTGCCGCACCGCTGGCAGTTGGCATTGAAGGGGAAAATGAATATCTGGATCTTTATTTAAAAGAGGCCTGGGAAACGGATAAAATCAGTGAATCCTTAAATGGGCAACTGCCTGATGGGCTAAAAGTTCACAAAATAAGGCAGGTTGACCTGAACCAATCTCCTCTTTCTGCAATGGTTGGGGCTGCCCTCTATAAGGTTCTTTTACCGAATATTACACCTGGTCTGGAACAGGCTTTGCTTGATCTTTTAAGCGCAGAAACAGTATTGCTGGAGCGTAAAGGCAAAAAAGAAAAAAAAACGCTGAATATCAGGCCTTATATCTATCTTTTGAGCATGAAGAAATGTGAAGACGAGAAGGGAGAACTTTTCATGCTTCTGGCTACCGGAAATAAAGGAGGAACGCGGCCGCAGGAAATAATGAGTTTCTTACCGCTGGGGGATAGTTGGGGTGGCACAAAAATTAAAATCTTCCGAAAAGATTTATTTGTTATGGATAATAATCAATTTAAAACGCCGGAAGGTCCGTCTCCCTTAGAGTATCTGGAATGAGGTATTATAATGGATCAAAAAATTATTATTAATTGTGATTTTAAACAGACAAGAGTTGCTTTGCTTGAAGATGGAAAAGTGATGGAGCTAAATATTGAACGGCCATTGCATCAACGTTTGGTCGGTAATATTTATAAAGGCAGGGTAGAGAATGTTTTGCCCGGTATGCAGGCGGCTTTTGTGGATATCGGTGAAGAAAGAAATGCTTTTTTTTATGTTGACGATATCCCTCATCCCACGGGTGAGGAGAAGGTGGAAGGAAGAGCCACCATTCAACAGCTCTTGCATGCGGGTGAAGAAGTATTAGTCCAGGTTATGAAGGACTCATTCGGCAGCAAAGGACCGCGTCTAACCGGACATATTACTCTGCCCGGGCGCTTTCTGGTTCTAATGCCGGGTTTAAATTATGTTGGCGTATCGAGGCGGATTGAATCCCAGGAAGAACGGGAAAGACTCAGGAAATTAATGGAGGAGTTAAGGCCTCCGGGGGTGGGCTTAATTGTAAGAACAGTCGCCGAAGGTGCTGATCAGGAAAGCCTCGGTCATGATCTTCAGTTTCTATTAGGGCTCTGGGAAAAGATCATAAACCTTTCCCAAAAAGAAAAGTCCCCAGCATTACTGCATAAAGATATGACCCTAGTTTATCGCATAGTGCGCGATCTTTTTAATGATCACGTCAGCCAGTTGATCATCGATGATGAACAGGAATACCACAAGGTGCTGAAGGTTCTCGGGTGTATCTCCCCGCATTTAAAGAACAGGGTAAAATATTATCAAAAAAAGGAACCAATCTTTGAACGCTTTAATATTGAAGAGGAGATTGAACGTTCCATAAGCCGTATGGTGTGGTTAAAGTGTGGAGGGTATCTGGTCTTTGACAATACCGAGGCGCTGACGGTAATTGATGTAAATACCGGAAAATACACGGGAAAAAGCAATCTGGAGGAGACAATTTTAAAAACGAACCTCGAGGCTGCTGAAGAGATCGCCAGACAAATTCGTTTAAGAGATATCGGCGGCATTATAATTGTTGATTTTATTGATATGCATACGCAGGATCACCGTAAACGTGTTCTGGAGAGGCTTAAGCAAAAAATGAATATGGATCGTACCAAGAGCCAGGTTCTTGGTATTACTTCCCTCGGGCTGGTTGAGATTGCCCGGAAAAAGGTCAGGCAGGGTATATCCGCCGCAATGCAGCAGCCCTGTTCTTATTGCCACGGCAAAGGGAAGGTACTTTCTCCCGAGGCAGTTAGCAGCAAGGTGGAGAGGGAGCTCAGGAAAGTATTAAATCGCCGGGGGATAGAAGCGGTTTTGGTAGAGACGAACAGCGAGGTTGCTGCTTTGCTTATCGGCACCGGGGGTCTTTACTTGAAGAAGCTGGAGTCAGATACCGGAAAAAATATTTTTATACGCGGTTCGGACAACCTGCATGTAGAAAAATATAATATTTTGATGTCGGGCCCTCTGCACGAGGTTGCCAGGCATGCCCTCCCTGTTGAAGAGGGGGGCATTTACCGGGTTACGGTTGAAGAGCCCCATACCTCAAATCCGGAACATGGTATAGCCAGGCTGCACGGATATATTCTGGACATTGAAGGTGCGGGAGAGCTGGTAGGTGAAGAAGTTCAGGTTGTAATTAAGGAAACCAGCCGTACTTTTGCCAGGGCTGATCTCTGGAAGAGGGAGCTGCTGCAAGAAAATGAATTATAGGACATGTTCTCAGATTTTGCCGGAGGTATTGGGGATGGAGTGAGAAAGGATTGGATATCAGGGGTGTTCAAAAGGTCAGCTTTGTAGATTTTCCGGGAGAGATATGTTTAACGATCTTTGTCGGAGGTTGCAATCTGCGCTGCCGTTATTGTCACAATAAAGATTTGGTTCTTAACCCGGCTTCTCTCCCACCGATACCCGCAGAGGAGCTATTTGAATTTCTGGAGAGCAAAGGACCTTTGCTGGACGGGATCTGTATTTCCGGAGGGGAACCTACGCTGCAAGAGGACCTGGTGGATTTTACGGTTCGGGCAAAAAGGGAAAAATTAAAAGTTAAGCTCGATACCAACGGGACAAGCCCGCAAAAGATTGATACTCTTTTACAAAGGGGGCTGCTGGATTATATTGCTGTAGATATCAAAGGGCCGCCGCGCAAATATCCGCTTATTACCGGGGGGAAAAGTTGTTACCCGACCATAGCGGAAACGATTGAATTGCTGAGAAACAGTCCCCTGGATTATGAATTTCGGACCACAGTTGTTCCCGGACTTTTAGAAGAGAGAGATATTTTGGAGATAGCCAGGGAGCTCGCCGGGTGTCGAAAATATGTTTTGCAGCAATTTCATTCCCGTAAAGAGTTGATTGATCCTTCTCTTAATGGTGTAATAACCCTTACCCGGGAAAGAGCGGTTAAACTGGCCAATGAGTGCGGGGATTTTATAGAGGATGTTCAGCTCAGGGGTTTTTAGTTAGATCATTATTAATAATAATTTATGGAAGGGGGTTTTTCGCATGCCAATTATTCAGATAGAATTGCTGGAAGGGAGAAACATTGAACAAAAAAGAAAAATGATCAAAAGGGTTACGGATGTAATATCCGAAACCCTTGATTGCAAACCTGAAACTGTTCATATAATTATCAGGGAAATGAAGCGCGAAAATTTCGCTAAAAACGGAATTTTGTTTTCAGAGATGGGGTAAAAGCCATTTTTATTAATTATAATTATAAAAGCTCTTGAATAAAAGAATTAATCCGCTCCAGCCCGTTGGAGATGTTTTCCATGGACGTGGCATAAGAGACGCGTACATAATCAGGCGCCCCGAAGGCTTCCCCGGGAACAAGCGCTACCAGGTAGTGTTCCAGAAGGAGTGCCGCAAAGTTAGTAGCGCTTTCTACGGGGATACCCCTGAACTTTTTATTCAATGTTTCTTCTATATTCAGAAAAAGGTAAAAGGCTCCCTTTGGATTGATGCAGTTGATTAATGGTGTCCCATTAATAAGATCTACCATATGATTTTTGCGCTTTTCAAATGCCTGGCGCATCTCTTCAACACATTCCTGGGACCCGCTAAGTGCTGCATATGCTGCCTTTTGTGCAATAGAGTTTGGGTTGGAGGTGGTGTGGCTCTGAATACCGGCCATGGCTGTCCCCAGTTCAAGCTTCGAGGCTGTATAGCCAATCCGCCAGCCTGTCATGGCGTAAGTTTTGGAAGCGCCATTGACAATGATCGTTAAATCTTGGATGTCTTCTCCCAGGGAAGCTATGGTAATATGCTCCTTGCCGTCATAGATAAGCTTTTCGTACACCTCATCAGAGATGATGTAAAAGTCGTATCTAACGGCAAGGGAGGCAATTACCTCCAGCTCATTTCTGGTATAAACCTGACCGGTTGGATTGCACGGGCTGTTCAGAATGAGGGCTTTCGTTCTGGGCGAAAGGTTCTTTTCCAGTTCAGGCCCTTTAAGTTTATAGTTGTATTCCTGTTTTGTATCTACAATTACAGGAGTTCCCCCGTTGAGTTTTACAAGCTCGGGGTAGCTGACCCAGTAAGGTGAAGGTATAATTACTTCGTCTCCATCGTTTAAAAGCGCGGCAAGGACATTGTTGAGGGAGTGCTTGGCACCGTTGCTGACAACAATTTGCTCCGGTATGTAAGTAAGGCCGCTATCTCTAAAAATTTTTTTTGAGATAGCTTCTTTTAGTTCCGGTATACCGCTGGCAGGAGTATAACGGGTAAAATTATCATTAATTGCCTTTATCGCAGCTTCTTTAATATGCGCAGGAGTGTCAAAATCAGGTTCACCGGCGCCAAAACCGATGATATCCTTCCCTTCGCTCTTCATCCGCTTGGCCTGGGCATCTATGGATAACGTTGGCGAGGGCGTAATATAATAAGCCTTACGTGATAACATTTAATCACCCCTTATCTCTTATCCGTTTCTTTTAAGGTATTCCTCCATAAACTGTGCAAGCGCTTCGCACCCTTCAAGGGGCATGGCATTGTATAGGGATGCTCTGATACCTCCAACCGAACGGTGCCCCTTAAGCCCGAACAGGCCCTCTTTTGCGGCTTCTTCTACAAAGCCTTTTTCAAGATCATCGTTAGGCAAGCGGAAAGTTACATTCATCATGGAACGGTCTTCCTGTGCAGCATGTCCGCGGTAAAATCCCCCGCTTTCATCGATTGCCCGGTAGATTAGGCCGCATTTTTCCCTGTTAATGTTTTCTACCGCTTGAAGGCCTCCTTTTTCTTTTACCCATTGCAGTACCAGTTCCTGTATATAAATAGCAAAGGTAGAAGGAGTGTTGTATAGAGAATTTGCTTGAGCGTGTATTTTATAACTGAGCATTGCAGGTAATGTTTCGGAAGCCTTTTCAAGCATTTCTTTTTTTATTATTACAGTTGTAATACCGGCTGGTCCAAGGTTTTTCTGCGCTCCGGCATAAACCAGTGAAAATTTATTCATCTCTAGCGTACGGGAAAGTATATCACTCGACATATCAGCCACCAGCGGGATTCCCCCGCAATCGGGTATGTGTTTCCACTGGGTTCCGTAGATAGTGTTGTTGGAAGTTAAGTGGACATAAGCGGAAAAAGGGCTTAGTTTTATTTCTTCCTGACGAGGAATATTACGGTAGTTGTTATTTTTTGTACTGGCGGCGATATTAACTTGAGCGATTCTGTCAGCTTCTTCATATGCTTTTGTTGCAAAACTGCCTGTTATAATGTAGTCTGCCGACGTTTGAGCGGAAAGGAAGTTCATGGGCACCATGACAAACTGGAGGCTGGCTCCTCCCTGCAAAAAAAGTACCCGGTAATTTTCGGAAGAAAGTTGAAAAAGCTCAAGCAGTTGATTTTCCGCCGCTTCTACAATCTTTTCGAAATCTTTCGAGCGGTGGCTAATTTCCAGAATAGACATGCCGGTACCACGGTAATTCAATAATTCCTTTTGAGCCTGTTACA
>CAZQXY010000013.1:19075-20300 GCA_964597455.1 uncultured Desulfovibrionaceae bacterium | reverse complement strand
AATCCCCTTATAATTCCCTTTTTCCCGGCTTACAGGAGCTCTTTTTTGCGCAAAAGCGGTTCTGTTCTCCGCCAAATTTTTTCATGTACTGCAGCGGAGTTTCCACCAGCCTCTATGATGACAATGCGCCCGGCGCTTCGCCCGGCAAGCTCCAAATAACCCTGGCGGACCCTGCGGTGATAATCCAGCTCCTTTTGTTCCATGCGGTCGCCCTGCCACTTTCCGCTGCTATCTTCTTCCTGCAAACGCCGCAAACCGGTTTGAGCATCAAGATCCAGTAAAAATGTGATCTCCGGCATAAGGCCTTCAGCAGCCCACAGGTTGATTTTCTCAATAATTTCCGGTCTCTCTCCCCCACCAAAGCCCTGATACACGATATTTGAATCCAGATAACGGTCGCTGATGACAACCAGGCCTTTTTTTAAAGCAGGATTAATCAACTGCCTGACCAGCTGCGCTCTGGCAGCGCTGTAAAGCAGAACCTCACAGGCAACGGTCATCTCCGAAAATTCAGGGTTTAGCAGGAGTTTTCTGATCTCCTCCCCAACAGGGGTTCCTCCCGGCTCCCTTGTCAAAAATACCTCAACACCACAGTTTTCCAGTCTGGTTTTCAACAGCCTGGCCTGCGTTGTCTTACCAGCCCCATCCGGCCCTTCCATACTAATAAAAAGCCCATTATTTTCATGCTTTAACATTTCAGGCATGGCCCTTAGCTTACCTTTCCGCTAATTACTTTATTTTATCATATTAACCTTCCCTGAAACAACTCTAACTGTACTGAGGGCGGGGTCGGCCGCGCCCTGAAAGATGGCTTGTCCATCCCTTAGCTGCAAGAGATAGGAAAGGGTATCCTCTTCAATCGTTTCACCGGGGGCTAAAAGAGGTATCCCCGGTGGTGAAAGCACAACCATTTCGGCGCATACCTTTCCTGCAGAATCCGCAAGGGGCACTGAAGAAGAAGGAGCAGCGAGCGCTTCGCGCGGGGATAAAGAAAACGGAGAAAACTCACTGTCTATTGTCCCTTTCCCCTTCGCAGAAGATCTTTTACCCGAACACCGGAACAATGAGGGCAAAAAGCTGCATACCTTTCCCCGGGAAGCGGTGTTTAAACGAAGATCATCCCTGGCCATAACAAATCCCCTGGAAACGGTGCCGGGGGGCAAACCGAGCTGGGATGGCCCGATAATAGCCAGCAGATAACCATCTGCATGCATTTCTACTTGAA
>CAZQXY010000013.1:14018-19065 GCA_964597455.1 uncultured Desulfovibrionaceae bacterium | reverse complement strand
TTCCGGACCAGCCTCTCTGCCAAACGGTCCCCGCCGCCGCCGGGCAAAAGCAGTGTAATACGGCAAAGATCAAGGCTTAATCTTTTCCTTTCCGTCATCCGGGGCGATAGCATAAAAAACCCGTTTTCTTCAAGATTACAGCGTAAATTCCGGGCCCACTCCCAGGCGGTGCTGAACAGTCTTTCCCCTTTTAAAGCCAACTGCCTTCTGATCAGATCCAGGGAGATCATCACCGGATAAGAAGGACTGCTTGTCTGCAACGCTCCCAGCCAAAACTTTAGTTTAGATGTATATCCATTACTGTCCATATTGCCCATATTGCTCAGATGCAACAACGCCCCCGGCGTAAGGGCTCCCAGCGACTTATGGGCGCTGTGCAGCCAGATATCCGCTCCGGCCGCAGCGCTGTGGGGTAGTTTTTCCCTGTAAAAGGAAAGATGTCCGCCGTGTGCCTCATCTACCGCAAAAAGCACGCCGTAATCTGCAGTTGCTTTCTTGATCGCCTGTAAATCCGCAGTTACTCCCCAGTATGAAGGGGAGGTAAGCAATAAAAGCTTAGCATCGGGATGTTCGGCCAGCGCCCTTTCAACAACATCCACAGAGACATTTAAAGGAAAACCGCTAGAGCTGTCCTTTTCAACGGGCAGATAAACGGGCCGGGCACCGGAAAGCGCAATGCCATGCAACACCGCCTTATGTGCTATACGGCTCAACAATACTTTATCCCCCGGGCTGCAAAAAGCTGAAATAAGCGCAAGGAGCCCGACGGTGACACCGTTGACCAGAAAAAAGGTCTCCTCCGCCCCGAAGAGCTGCGCAGCGAGCTTCTGGGCTTTATTTAGAGCACCCCGAGGAAGGTGCAGATCATCAAGAGGTCCGAGCTCGGTTAAATCCAACCGCATCATGGAACCAAAGCCTTTAGCGGTAAGATCCGGGGCTCCGGGCCCCCTGCCGTGCAGGGGAACATGCAGCGGAATTTTCTCTTCACTGAGGTATTTTTTTACTGCTGAGTACAGAGGAGCATGTACCTGGCCCGTCTTTCTCCGCGGAATTTTCCTGCTGATATTCAATAAAATCCGGCTCCTTCCAGAGCTTTTTAATTTTCTCCAAAAAGACCAGGTATTTAAGATCAAAAGGTGAAGTGGCTACTATTTCCCTTTCACAATCGAGGCAAATAAAGGACATCAGGATATTAATTCCGGCATTTTTTTGCTGGTTACAAAACAAGCAGCTCTGTATCCCATTCAAAATGATCACCAACCAGTACAAAAAGGTAATATATCTTATGCCGGTCATCTAAATTTTGTCTCCGAGGGTTTATCGTAAAGTATAATTCGGGGCTTCTTTGGTGATCTGCACATCATGCGGATGGCCTTCAATTAAACCGGCATTGGTTATACGGATAAATTTAGTTTTGGTCTGCAACTCCTCAATATTGCGTACCCCGCAGTATCCCATACCGGCCCGCAGACCTCCAACCATTTGAAAAGCCATATCGGCAACAGTACCGCGGTAGGGCACCCGGCCTTCAATACCTTCAGCAACCAATTTTTGTTCATCCTCCTGAAAATACCTGTCCCGGCTCCCTTCTTTCATCGCGCCGATAGAGCCCATCCCTCTGTAAACCTTATAGCTGCGGCCCTGGAAGATTTCCATATCCCCCGGGCTTTCCTCCGTTCCGGCAAAGAGGCTGCCGATCATCACCACATCAGCACCTGCAGCCAGAGCCTTGGTAATATCCCCCGAATATTTAATCCCCCCATCGGCAATTACCGGAATCCGGCGACTGTGAGCCACCCTGGTAACTTCACTTACTGCGGTAATCTGCGGAACGCCTATCCCGGCGATTATCCTGGTCGTACAGATTGACCCGGGCCCCACACCCACTTTCAGTGCATCGGCACCGGCATGAATAAGATCGCGGGCCGCTTCGGCAGTGGCAATATTACCGGCGATAATCATTGCATCAGGATAATCCCGTTTAATTGTTATTACAGTCTGAAGAACCAGCTCCGCATGCCCATGGGCGGTGTCAACTACCAGAGCATCCGCACCCGCTTCCAGCAGGGCGGCAACCCGGGGGAGAGTATCCTTGGCCACGCCAACTGCAGCAGCCACCAGCAACCTCCCATTATTATCTTTGGCTGCGCGCGGATAAGCGATGGTTTTCTCTATATCTTTAATCGTAATCAGCCCTTTGAGCATGTAATTTTCATCTACAATCGGCAATTTTTCAATCTTATACTGGGCAAGAATTCCCTGCGCTTCGTCCAGAGTCGTACCTTCAGGAGCAGTTATCAGCCTATCCTTGGTCATGACGTCCTTGATTAAGCGGCTGAAATCCTTTTCAAAGCGAAGGTCACGGTTGGTTAATATACCCACCAGTTTTCCTTCTACAGTAATTGGAACACCCGATATACGATAACGTTCCATCAATGCCGCCGCATCGTTAATGGTATGCATCGGTGAAAGGTGAAAGGGATTTGTGATAACACCATGCTCTGACCGTTTCACCCTGTCTACCTCTTCTGCCTGTCGTTCGATGCTCATATTACGGTGTATAACACCTATTCCGCCCTCTCTGGCCACGGCAATCGCCATGCGCATCTCCGTGACCGTATCCATACCGGCGCTCATAATGGGAATATTTAGCTTTATCCGGGAAGTAAGCCTGGTGCTTATATCCACATCGCGGGGTAAAACTTTTGATCGAGCCGGTACTAACAGTACATCATCAAATGTTATCCCTTCACCTAAAAATCGCTCATCCAAAAAACTTCGCCCCCTATCTATCTCTAGCAAACTTTTTCTAATCATAGCAGATCCGGGCATCCAGTGTCAATGCGGGTATTCTAAGAGGAAACCTTCTTTGTATCTTGGGGGAAAACCTTCTTTAGATCTTGGAAATCAAGAAAAAATATACTAAAATATACTAAGGATATACAGTAAGTAAAAATAAAAAGGAGTGTGTTTATAATTGCTTTGGGAAAAAAGGGGTCCTGCTAATACCGATCTCACGGTGGAGGCTGCATTGAAGAGGGCTGCAGAATTGGGTATTGATTATATCGTTGTAGCTTCCAACAGCGGCAAGACCGCTCAAAAGTTCCTGGAAAAAGGCGTCCGGGTGGTCTGCGTAACACATCAGACTGGTTTTAATAAGCCGGGGGAGAATGAAGTAATGCCAGATGTTAAAGAAAAACTCCTGCAAAAAGGTGCGCAGGTTCTAACCACCACCCATCTGCTGGCAGGAGTGGATAGAGCCCTGCGGCTAAAATTCGGAGGGCTCTATCCGGCGGAGATTATCGCCGCATCGCTGCGTATGCTCGGCCAGGGAGTAAAGGTTTGTGTGGAAATTGCCTCCATGGCCCTGGATGCAGGACTTGTCCCATATGGCCAGGAGATTATTTCTGTTGCCGGCAGCGGGAGAGGTGCCGATACTGCCTGCGTTATCGTCCCGGCGCATTCCCACAATTTCTTTGATACAGCAGTTAAGGAAATAATCTGCATGCCGCGGGAAAAGTGAGCATACCCGAAACCACTGAAAAACCCCTGAATTGTCATCCTGAGCGTTAGCGAAGGATCTTTAAACTACTGATAACATTGAACTTTTCTCAAAATAATTTGAGCATAGCTAGCCAAGAACATAGTTTTTCAGTGGTTTCGATCATACCCTCTACTCCTGTCAGTTCTGAGAAGTATCCTTTAAAACAGTTCACCGTTCCCTGATGAACATCTGCGTAAACATCTTTCCATAGTTGCCGCCGTTCACAATGCCAATACCCACATGTGTGTAGTTCGGGTTCAAAATGTTCGCGCGGTGCCCCGGGCTATTCATCAGTGACGTGTGGGCACGCGCTACTGTAGGCGCACCGGCAAGGTTCTCACCGGCATAGCTATAAGCAATCCCGGCATTTCTCATCATATCGAACGGTGAGCCGTAGGTGGGAGACTGGTGAGCGAAATAGCCCAGGTCAATCATATCCTTGCTCTTCAGGCGGGCCAATTTAACCAGCCCTTCGTGAATCCTCAGCTCATTCAGTCCGCTTTGTTTTCTTTCCTGGTTAACCAGGTTGAGCATCTGCTGCTCATCGGCAGATAAAATCGATTCCTCCGGAGCCGGGGATGCGGGAGGATCCGGTTTCGGTTCGGGCTCAGGCTCAGGAGCCGGCGGTACAGGCGGATCCGGTTCCGGTACAGGCGGCGCGGGCGGATCCGGCTGCGGTACCGGGGGTGCCGGCGGGTCCGGCTGCGGTTCGGGAGCGGGTTCTTTATCCGGAGGTGCCGGAACCTGCGTTATCTCCCCCGTACGCAGGTTAATCCTGTAATAAATTATAATCTTCCGGTTGAACTGCCCATTTTCCAAAGGAATTTCTACACGATAGAGGTTGTCCCCATCTTTCGTAACAAGGTTGACAGGGATTTTTTCTCCGTTTACTTTTACGGTCCAGTCCACTGATTTACAGGCCGCAGCGGTGGAGAACATGGAAAGCAGAAGCAACAAAACTAAAGTGACGGTAATTGGCAAGCGTTTTCTTAATACCATAAACTAAAATTCTCCTTCCTTACATTTTTGGTAAACCATATTATTAGTATAATTATATTACAGCTCAGACACAAACTGTATCTATGGCCTTCTTCTCCCTTTTAAGCCTTTCATTAGGATAAAAGCCCTAAAAAATGAAAAAGATGTATTTTGTAGAATTAAAGGCCGCAAATACTATAATGTAGAATATTATGGAATTTGCAGTAAAAAAAGAGCCCCTTTTGCAGGCTCTTTCTTAACAGTTCACCATTCTAATTTTAAGTACTATTTACGCTACAGTTTTTTCTAGTAGTCATCATTGTCATCGCGACGGCGACGATCACGGTCATCACGGTCATCACGGTCATCATTATCATCACGACGGCGACGGTCACGTTCATCACGGTCATCACGGTCATCGCGACGGCGGCGGTCATCACGACGATCTTCTGGGATAAATACTACATCGCCGGGGAATATCAGGTTCGGATTCTTGATCTGCGGGTTGGCCGCTATCAGATCGTT
>CAZQXY010000013.1:2433-13918 GCA_964597455.1 uncultured Desulfovibrionaceae bacterium | reverse complement strand
CGGGGAATATCAGGTTCGGATTCTTGATCTGCGGGTTGGCCGCTATCAGATCGTTCAGCGCTACGCCAAAACGCTTGGCAATTAGAAATAGTGTGTCACCCTTCTTAACTATATATTTCTGCACCGGGCGCTCCGGTTTTGGCGGTCTGGGCGGTTTTGGCGGCTCCGGTTTCGGCGGTCGTTTATCTCTAACGACGTCCACCACTATTTCCAGCTGTACAGTACGGCTTACTTTAACAAATATCTCAATCACAGCGGTCTGTTCCAGCTTATAGCCATGGTCACCGATTAACCTGTGCATGATATCGCCAATAATCCGGGCGCGTACCTGGGCATTCATCCCCGGGCGGGCTCCAGGCGCTTTCTTTACAAAGCGGAAAGGCACGTCTTCCCGCGTATGGCGTAACAGGTTTGTTTGATCAACGAAAAAGATCTGCTTATGCAGCGTACCGCGGACAACAACCTGATCCTCGCGGACTTCCGTTTCCAGATCCACTATTTCCCCGAGGATTTCGAAAATTTTAATTGCCTCTACCGGTAGCTTTACGGTTGAACGCAACGTCTCCCGCTGCAAAACATCCACTACCACGCTCTCAACCTTGAGAAGTTTCTTTACTTCTTTAATACCTTCCCCTTTTACTTCCACCACAACTTCGATCTGCAGTGTTTCTGTTACCTTAACAAAAGCCTCAATAATCAGTGTCTGGCGCAGCTCCCTGCTGGGCGGATCAACCAGCTCAAAATCATCCAGGATCACCTTTACATTGACCTGTACCTCAAAACCTGGTTTGGCACCCGGTATATCTACAGTTTTCGTAAAAGGAATATCTTCAGCGGCATGGCGTACCAGATCACCCTCATCAACAAGGAAAATCTGCTTATGGATTACACCACGCACAATAACGGTGTCTTCCTTAACCTCTGCGGTAACATCGCGTACCGTAGGCAGAATACGAAAGATTTTCTTAGCTGTGATGGGGAGCGTGACCGTCCGGGTAATAGTCTCGCTTAGCGTATCCTCTCCAACTACACTGTCTACTTTTAACAGTTCCTTTTTTACGGATATTTTATCGTTGCGTACATCTGTTACCACTTCAATCTGTTCTGTAACCGTAACCTTTACAAATATCTCCAGGATGACGGTTTGTCGAACAGTTTCCCTGTCCGGCAAATCGGTTTCTACAGTCAGTACTCTTACCTGTACCTGGGCGCTCATCCCTGACTGGGTCCCAGGCACATCTACAAATACCCGGAAAGGAATAATTTCCGGCACATGGCGTGCAAGATCCCCCTTGTCAACGACAAAGAGTTGCTTATCAATATTACCGGTAACCACCACGCCCCCTTCCCGTACCTCTGTCTCGATATCAATAACATTTGCAATAACATCAAAAACTTTTTCAACTTTAAAAGGCAGTGATACCTCCGACTCTATTGCTTCCCTTACTTTGGCATCACCGATGACACGTTCAACTTTGAGCAGCTTACGATCGATTACTAAATCCTTGGACAATTTTCTTCCCTCCTTCCTAGATAGCTTTTTTATAAAGCTCACTATAATATATACAATCAACCCCTGTATTGTTACAGGGGTCTAAGGAAATCCAAAATAAAGCCTTTCGATGTTTCTATCTTACTTACCAGCGGTCGCGATCACCCTTGTGGTCGTGGTCATGATCATGGTCGTGGTCATGATCATGGTCGTGGTCATGAGCATGGTCGTGGTCATGACCATGGTCACGTTTGTGCGGCTTTGGTGGCGGAGTAGCGATCGTCCTCTCCTTTTTAACATCCACTACTACTTCCAGTTGAACAGTACGGGTAACCTTGGCAAAAATTTCAATTATAGCTGTTTGCTCTAATTTTTTACCCCGATCATCAATAATTCTATGGCGTATATCACCGATAATACGGGCACGCACCTGCACATTCATCCCGGGACGGGCGCCCTTGGCATCTTTAATAAAACGGAAGGGCACATCTTCTCTGGTATGGCGGACCAGATCACCGGGATCGACGAAAAAGATCTGTTTATGCAGTACTCCCTTCACCAGTATCTCATCAAAACGGGCTTCTGCCTTAAGATTAATGATCTCCCCAAGGATATCGAAGATCTTTATCGCCTGGATAGGCAGTTTTACAACTGCTCGCACTGTCTCCTTCTGGAGAACATCTACGACAACACTTTCAACTTTGAGTAGTTTTTTTACAACAGAGATATTCCTGCCATGAACATCGGTAACCACTTTAATCTGCACCGTCTCCGTTACCTTGACAAAAGCTTCAACAATCAGCATTTGGCGGAGTTCCTTGCTAGGAGGATCGAGGAGCTCAAAATCATCCAGGAATACTTTTACCCTGAATTGGACATCCATCCCCGAGTCCACACCGGTGATATCCACTGTCAGCGTAAAGGGGGCATCTTCAGCTGCATGGCGCACCAGACCACCCTCGTCAACAAAGAAAATCTGCTTATGGATTATACCGCGTAAAATTACGGTATCGTTACGTACTTCAGCAGACACATTGCGTACTGAGGGTTTAATACGCATTATTTTCCTGGCCGTGATGGGTAAGGTAAAAGTTTGTGTAATTGTCCGCCTGACCGTGTCTTCACCAACGACGCTGTCAACCTTGAGAAGTTCTTTATCAACATCAAGATCGTGATTGCTGACATCAACCACTACTTCGATCTGTTTTGTTTCCGTTACTTTAACGAATATTTCCAGCACGATTGTCTGGCGTATAGTTTGAGCATTTGTAAAATTGGCTTCTACGGAGATTACTTTAATATCTACGTCAACGTTCATGTCACGTTCGGCTCCCTCAACATCAACCATTACCCGGAAAGGTACTTCCTCCTCTACTGCATGAACGAGATCCCCTTTGTCTACTACAAAAATTTCTTTTTCAATGGTACCGCTGATCTCTACCGTGTCATTACTTAATGCTGTTTCTACATCGTTTACGTCTGCAATTACGTCAAATATTTTGATTACTTTAAAAGGCAGCTCAACATCCGCTTCAATAGTCCTTTTTACTGTAGTTTCACCGACTACCCGTTCAACCTTGAGTAATCGTTTTTTAACGTCTAATCCGTATGACATTTGTTTTCCTCCTTTCAATATTGCTTTTAATAAAGCTCATTATAATATATACATGTAGCTCCTGGAGTGTTACAGATGCCTTAATAAAAGCTGCAAAAAGAAACGTTCACACAGCAAATTTTTTATTTGCCGTGTGCTCAAAAAGAATACTCCGTTATTAAAGGAAATTCTCCCTTTATGTAGAATGAATAATGGGGAAAATATAGCTGTGGGGTATTTTTGTAAAGTATAACCATTAGTACAGTACAATTTTGTACTGCTTAGAGGAGAAATTACAATTGGGGAGTATTAAAACTGTTGCACTGGTCCCCGCTTTCAACGAGGAAGCACGTATTGCCCGGGTTTTAGAGGTAATAACATCCTGTTCTTTAGTTAATGAAACAATCGTAATTGACGATGGTTCAAAAGACAGGACGTCTCAAACGGCGGCGGCTTTCCCTGTAAAAATAATCAGCTTTGAGCAAAACATGGGTAAGGGTGCGGCCCTGCAGGCGGGGCTGGAGGCGGCCCCTGATGCGGCTTACTATATTTTCCTCGATGCAGATTTATTGCATTTAAATCACGAACATATCGAAAAATTATTATCTCCCTTATACGAAACCGTGCCGGCCGCTATGACAATCGGTACTTTCCGGGACGGAAACAAAACGGAAGTAAACCTCGCCCAGCATTACTTTTCCATCCTTAACGGCCAGCGAGCTTTGGGCAGGGGATTTGTGGAGATACTCCCGGATTTATCCTGGTCACGCTTTGGAGTGGAGATACTGCTGACCAAATATGCAAAACTGGCACAGGAAAAGGTGACTTATCCCGAACTTAAAAGTTTAACCCATGTCACCAAGGAAGAAAAACTGGGTTTTTACCGGGGTTTCTGTTACAGAATGCAGATGTACAAGGAATGTCTTTTTAGCCTCTTTTTCCATAAAAAAATGATCAAATTGCACCCGGGGAATGTTCCTTCCGAGATTTTGCAGCGTATAACAAACAGGAGGTCGGATCTTGATTAAAAAAAACTTATCGGAAAAAGAAAAATACAATCTTGGTGTCGCTCTGGAGATAGCCATTAATAAGCTCTCCTCGGCGGAACCCGCACAGGTATCCATGAACAGCGGCGTAATCTTTAACAGGGAACAGGAGAGCTATATCCTCCCCTATCTAAATAGAAAATACCTAGTCAACCATAGCACCGGCAAAGTTTCCCCCCTCCAGCAAAACGGTAAAGGGGTTTCTACACAGCTGCAGATTCTTTTTCTTCATTATCTCGCTGCTGCCGGCGGCGAGTCTCTGCAAAATGAATGGATTACCTTTAAAGAGCTTCCCGGAGGGGCGATCTATACAGGTCCCTATCAAAATAGAACAATAAAACCGCTCCTGAAATATTTCGGCGAACAGCCGCAACGGTTTCAGGAAATTGCCGTTTCCCTCGGGGGTATAGGCGCCTCCTTTGGCGATCTCTGTATGATCCTGCGCCCGTTCCCCAGAGTTCCCATCGGTTTTGTTTTCTGGGAAGGCGATGAAGAATTTCCTCCCTCGGCAAATATTTTATACGACGCCTCCGCACCCGGTTACCTGCCCACGGAAGATTACGCTCTTTTACCGGGGCTGATTATCTGGGAGATGGCTGCGCTCCTCCAGCGCTAATTTTTGTACAATAAAATAAAAGAAAAAAAGACGGATTCTTCCAGCCGTCGTTATTCATTTTATTCAGTCTTTATATCGGCAGGGTCCAGGAACCATATTTCTGTCATTTCCGGCAATATATCTTCGGTTATCTTCAGCGGTTTATCCCCTTTTTTGTAAACAACCGCTTCGCCTTCCAGGAAAGGATCGGGGTTGGAAAGGGGCAGGTTCCTGGTGGCTCTAGTCCCATAATGCATGGGTATAACCACTGAGGGTACCAGCTGTTCGACTACCTGCGCCGCTTCAAGGGCATCGATCGTATAATGCCCTCCCACCGGTACAAATAAAATATCCACTGGGGTAATCTTTTCGATATCCCCCTCATGAAGGAGATGACCGAGATCCCCCAGGTGGACCAGTCTTATATCGGCAATATCAAAAATGAATACTGTATTCCTCCCCCTCAGCTTACCGGAAGCTTCATCATGATAAGTGGGAACGCTGGTAATGCCTATATTTCCTTCTGTGTAAGATACTGTCTCCCAGCCAAGGCCATCGGGAGTTAAACCCCTGATAATTTCAGCCCCGGGAGCAGCTTTTGCATAATTATGATCCGCGTGCTCATGGCTTATGGTTACCAGATCGGCCTCTTTTTGCAGCGTTCCATAACCGACCTGCGGAGAGTAGGGATCAATTAAAATACGGAATCCTCCGGTTTCCAAAAAAAAGCAGGAATGCCCCAGATACTGAATTGTCAGCTCCCCGTCCCGGCCTTGTTCCTCCGCAGCCGATTGTTCATCGGCACTAAGCTCTTCTTCCATACGATCATCAAATTCAGCCTCTGTCTGAAATTCCGCTTCAGGCTCAGCCCTCTCTAATTTCGTCAGTGCACGATAACCGGCCCAGCAAACAACAATGATCAACAGAACCAAAAATCCGCAGATGGCGGTCTTCTTTTGCCTGTCTTTTCGCAAAAACCCCTCCTCCTCTCATGCCTGGGATTGCACCCGGCATTACCTTTTTCATTATTATTTTTATGAGGCTGGATGAACAATATGCCCTTAAAATAAATGAGAGGAGGTATCTATTTTTTTTCTTGTTTGCTTTTACCGAAAAGCCATCGTAAATAAATATACTCCGGCGTTAAACTGTTTTTTAGTTTCAAATCCGATTTTTCCTAACATATGCAGCGCGGGTTTATTTTCCGGCAGCACTTCCGCCGTAAACCCCAGCAGACCATTTCTTTTTGCCAAATAAGTCAGATGAGAAAGAAGCTCGGTTCCTATTCCCTTATCCTGGTAATCATCCCCGATTACCAGGGCAACTTCTGCAGTAAGCTTGCCCTCATTAATACCGTACTGCCCCACTCCAATGATCTCTTCCGCCCCGTCCCGCTCAATTACAGCCAACATTACCATTACTTTTGTATAATCAATCACCACAAAATAGTCCTGCAGCATTTCGTGAGGCATATCCAAGCGCCCCGAAATAAATCTGTTATGCCTGGATTCATCGGATAGCGAATAAAAAAAATCTTTTAACAGGCGTTCATCGCTTATTTTAACCGGCCTCAAAAGAAAATTAATCCCCGTTTTTGTCCTTCTCCGTGCTTCATGCTCCTCCGGATATTCCCCCCCTTTTCCCGAAATGAAAGCCTGATCTTGGTAGATAAGAGCTAGCTTTTTGGCCTCTGCGATAAGCCAGGGTTGAAATTTCGGATGAGCTATAGCAATTAAGGACATCGCCCGCTCTCTGACATTTTTTCCATGCAGGTATGCTATGCCATATTCTGTAATAACATAGTGGGTATCGCCGCGGGTCAAAGTAACTCCTGCTCCTTCCTGCAGGGAAGGCACGATTCTCGAGATATTTCCTTCTTCATTCGTAGACGGCAAAGCCAGTACACTTTTCCCGCCCTGCGACAAGATCGCCCCGCGCATAAAATCAGCCTGACCTCCAATTCCGCTGAAAAATACTTTTCCCAGCGATTCAGCGGTAGACTGGCCTGTAAGATCAATTTCCAGGGCGGTGTTTATAGCAACCATATTTTTATTCATGGCAATAATAATTGGATTATTTGTGTAATCTATAGCCCTGAATTCAATGCCGGGGTTATCATGGAGATACTCATACGTTTCCCTGTTTCCCATACAAAAAGCAGCTACAGTTTTACCACGGTCAATGGTTTTTTGCGAGTTATCAACAACTCCCTCTTTAATGAGATTAACCATACCGTCATTTAGCAGCTCACTGTGTATACCGAGATGCTTTTTATCTTTCAGATTATTAAGTATGGCATTAGGCAGCGTCCCATAACCAACTTGAATTGTATCCCCGTCCTCCACTATTTGAGCCACATACTTTCCGATTTTATTTATTTCGTGGTTTTCAGTCATAATTTCGAATTCCAGCAAAGGTTCATCATGGAAAATGAAGTAATCCACATCTTTGATATTAATAAAAGTATCCCCGTGAACTCTCGGCATCTGCGGATTTATCTGAGCAATAACCAGGGAAGAATTCTCCACCGCAACTTTTGTGATATCAACGCTTATTCCCAGGCTTAAATAACCATGATTATCAGGTAAAGAGGTTTGAATAAGCGCTACGTCAATTGGAACCAATCGACGGCGGAACAACTCGGGAACATTGGAAAGGAAAATAGGCGTGTAATCCGCCAGCCCCTGGTTAACCGCTTCTCTTGTGTTTCTTGCGATAAAAAAAGAGTTATGCCGGAAGTTGTGTTTAAACTTTTTTTCTGTATAAGGGGCGACACCCAGGGTCCAAACATGGATAATCTCTGTATCAAAAAAAGCTTTGGGGTTTGATTCGACATAATTTATCAGCGCTTGAACAAGGTACTGGGGTTCGCCGCACCCGGTTCCAATAAATATTCGATCACCGGCATGTATATTGCTGAAGATTTTTTCTTCTGCCTCAAACTTCTGCGGGTATTTACCTTTAAGTTCATCCAACTGTTCATCCGGATTGTATTTTTTTTCTATTCCCATAATAGTAGTACCACTCCTTTCCTTTCATCCGTGGGTAAGGGCAAAGCCCATTACAACACCTAAGGCGAAACCATCTTTCTTCCGTATTAGTAGATATCATTATGCCATTATCGCCGTTTCCTGTCAATTAAATTGGAATAGATATTAAATTTGGCCATAATAATAAAAAACCAGCAAAATAGAGCTGGAATGATAGGCTGTAACAGCCGGTAGTAAGGAAAACTTTGGCCACGCCATCGGCCTTCCACTATACCACCTTAGCTTGGACCGGTTTATTACAAAGTAATGTGCTGAAGTATAAGAAGCAGGACTATCCCGGGGATGCCCATTAATCCGATAATAACCGCCGTGATTACATTTAAACCAATCTGCAGACCCCAAATAGGCCCAACCATATTAAACAAAGCCAGCAATAGTCCTCCTGTTACTGTATTACCTAAAAATCGTAAAACAATCCTCATAGGCACATACAGGAGTTTCGCCAGGATATACAATACCAGTACCCCAAAGAAAAAAGCAATAATGTAATTCAAATCAAAGTTAAACATCCCCCAGTGCTTCCTCCTCTTTTGATAGACGGTTGAGCTCCCTTTCCCGGCGTGCTTCCTCTAATAAGAATACATACCGGCGTTCTGCAGCGTTTAAATTGTATATAGCGTGATCAATCAATCCAGGATCCTCGATATTATTAAATAAAGATACTGCTGCGTACCAGTCCTGCTTCGCCCTTTCAATAAGGTCGGCATTTTTGGCATGAAATTCTTCCTTGTAAGGGCTTTCCTCCAGAATAAGCCCTTGCTTTTCCCCCAGCAATTTTTGAGATAACTCCGTTAAAATTATACTCAGACCTTTCAATTAGATGTCCCCCTATGTTTTTCCATATATTATATTCATTTATATATAAAAAAATGAGCTAGAAAATAACTCTTTTCAGTAAACCGGTATAAAAATATTCCTTAGCGGAAATATCTAAGAACAAGGGCTGATCAAAAATAATATGTTTAAAGGGGGATGTTTTTGCTTGGCAAAAATTGTAATTATCGGGGCAGGTTTTGTAGGATCAACAATCGCTTATGCACTCATGATCGGTGGAACAGCGCAGGAAATTGTTTTAATTGATAAAATTGCAGAGAAAGCGCGGGGGGAAGCGATGGATCTGAGCCATGGGGCTTCCTTTATTCAACCGATCAATATCTATACCGGCGATTACAAGGACTGTCAGGAAGCGGATATGATTATTATTACCGCAGGAGCCCCACAAAGGCCCGGAGAAACCAGACTGGACCTGGTAGAAACCAATACTGCAATCATGCGGGAAATAATATACAGCATTATGGAATACAATACCAGCGCGATATTACTTATTGTTACCAACCCGGTAGATATAATGTCATTTGCCGCCTGGAAAAATTCCGATCTCCCGCACTCAATGGTTATCGGCTCAGGAACCGTCCTGGACACATCACGGTTCAGGCACTTGCTCAGCGTGCGTTGCGGTATAGACCCGCGAAATGTTCACGCTTATGTTATCGGAGAGCACGGGGATTCGGAATTTCCTCTTTGGAGCACGGCGAATATCGGCGGCATTCTACTGGAGAACTTTTGTGAAAACTGCACAAGAACTTGCTCCTCCGACAACAGGGAAAAGATCTCCCAAAAGGTACGCGAGGCGGCTTATGAAATTATTGAAGGAAAAGGCGCTACATACTATGCTATCGCCCTGGCCGTGCGCAGGATCACTGAAAGTATTCTGCGCAATGAACACTCGGTTTTGACCGTATCCACTTATATTGATGAAATCTATGGAATTTCAGATATATACCTCAGTGTGCCCTGTATTCTCGGCAAAAATGGAGTGGAAAGTATTATTCCATTCGAACTTGATGAAACTGAAAGAACGCTTTTTTTTCAGACAGGGGAGATCATCAAAAAATCCCTTCCTGCAGCTCTAAAAGAAAAGACAGGGAATCTCCCCGTCTTTTAAGCTTTAGTATACACCGATATTTTCGGCATCATCAAAGATATTTTTTATACTTTAGCCCTGACGATATCTTTAACCTTCATCAATCTGGTCAAAGAACCGCGCTCATTTTCATCTAATTTCATCGTAATATAACGAATGGTCTCCTGCATCTGGGGAATAAGAACATACTCCAGGGCATTTACCCTGCGCCTGGTTTTCTCTATCTCATCCGCCAAAATTTGGACAGACTTTTCCAGTTCTGCCAGCTCCAGTAATTTTGGCATGATCCCTGACAAGGTATCAATTGAGGTATCCAGCTCTGCTGAAGTGCCTGCAAAACCGTAAGGGTAAATACTGCTCTCCTCATCGGGGGCGGCATGATCTTCTTCCCACGAGAAACGCGGCGCATAAACACTCATGATATTTTGCTTCTCAACTTTGAGGTCCAGCCTCGCAGTAGGATACATCAGAGCCTCTTCCAGGGCCTCGGCGGACATAACGGCACGGGCTAAAAGAAATTTTGCAAAAGCTTCCGTCAGTTCCTTTTCCATTTGTTCCCGCAGGTCTTTGTTTTTTCTAATCCTTAATAGAAACTGACGAATGAGCTCATCTCTTTTATCCTTAAGCAGCTTGTGCCCCCTCAAAGCCATTTGTAACCGCTTTTTGAGACGGTTTAGCTCCATCCGCGTAGGATTTACCCGAATTTCCATACTTCAATCCTCCTTCAGCGCCGGCAGATACTTTTTAATAAAAGCATCGCTTACCCGTTTCAGCTCAGTACGGGGCAGGAGAGAAAGCAATTCCCATCCGAGGTTGAGCGTTTCTTCTATCGTACGGTCTTCCTCTTCCCCCTGCGTAATATAACGGAACTCAAACTCGTCGGCAAACCTGGAGAATTTTTTATCAGCTTCGGTTAAAGCGGCCTCGCCCAGAATAACTGCAAGCTCCTTGGCTTCTTTCCCTCTGGCATAAGCGGCATAAAGCTGGTTCATTGTATCGGAGTGATCCTCTCGTGTTTTGTCCGGCCCGATCCCTTTATCTTTCAGTCTGGAAAGTGAAGGCAAAACATCGATCGGAGGGTATATCCCTTTACGGTACAGGTCACGACTGACAATAATCTGCCCCTCCGTGATATAACCCGAAAGGTCGGGAATGGGATGTGTCTTGTCATCTTCAGGCATTGTTAATATGGGCAACTGGGTAATAGAGCCTTTGCGGCCTTTAATACGCCCTGCTCTTTCATAAATGCTGGAAAGGTCGGTATAAAGATAACCGGGATAGCCTCTCCGGCCCGGCACTTCTTTTCTTGCGGCAGAAATTTCTCTCAGTGCCTCAGCATAATTCGTTATATCCGTTAGAATAACCAGGACATGCATATCCTGCTCAAAAGCCAGATATTCAGCCGCCGTAAGCGCCATGCGGGGCGTAGAGATCCGTTCGATGGCAGGGTCGTCCGCTAGGTTTATGAAAAGAACGGCGCGTTCAATAGCTCCTGTACGGCGGAAATCGCTGATGAAGAATTCAGCTTCTTCAAAGGTGATTCCCATCGCGGCGAAAACTACAGCAAACTTACCCTCGGATCCCAGAACCTTAGCCTGACGGGCGATTTGTGCCGCCAGTCTGGAGTGAGGAAGGCCGGAACCGGAGAAAATAGGAAGCTTTTGACCCCTGACCATGGTATTCATCCCATCAATAGCGGATACCCCGGTTTGGATAAACTCAGAAGGATAATCCCGGGCATAAGGGTTTATGGGATAACCGTTAATATCGAGTCTTTTGTCGGG
>CAZQXY010000013.1:0-2423 GCA_964597455.1 uncultured Desulfovibrionaceae bacterium | reverse complement strand
CCCGGGGGCCGCCCATGCCGTCAAAAACACGGCCTAAAATATCTATCGAAACAGGAAGCTCAATACCTTTACCGAGAAAACGCACCTTGGTCTCACGAATATTGATTCCGGTAGAACCTTCGAAAACCTGAACAAGTGCCTTATCCCCGTTTACTTCCAGAACCTGGCCACGCCGTATTTCTCCGCCGGACAACTCTATTTCCGTCAACTCCTGGTAGGTTACACCTTCAACATTCTCTACCAGCATCAGGGGCCCTGCTATTTCAGCAACGGTTTTATATTCCTTAAGCATCGATATCCCCTCCTTCCCCGCTAAATTCTGCTATTTGCTTTTTAATTTCTTTTTCAATATCATCCAACTCGCCGAGAGCCTCTTCCGCAACATACTTTGCGCGGGCGATCTGTTCACGCACCGTCAGAGCAAAAAGTTTCTCCAAATCCAGATCCAGTTCGCCTTTTTCAATTACTTTAAGCGCCTGGTGATGAAAGCTTAAGATCAACTCCAGCATGCGAAACTGCTTCTGCACAGAGGTATAGGTATCCACTTCATGAAATGAGTTCTGGTGCAAAAAGTCTTCCCGGATCGATTTAGCCGTCTCCAGTGTAAGTCTTTCGCTTGCCGAAAGTGCATCAACGCCGATCAGCCTTACAATTTCTTCAAGTTCGGCTTCTTCCTGCAAAATTCTCATTCCTTCGCGCCTCATCTCGATCCACTTGTCACCTAGAGTTTCACGGAAATAAGGGTCAATATCCGCCTGATACAACGAATAGCTTGAAAGCCAGTTGATCGCCGGAAAGTGACGGCGGTATGCGAGCGAAGCGTCCAGGCTCCAGAAAACTTTTACAATACGCAGAGTTGCCTGTGTAACCGGTTCGGACAGGTCTCCGCCGGGAGGAGAAACAGCACCTACCACAGTAAGCGCCCCTTCAATATTGTTGCTGCCCAGATTGACAGTCCTCCCTGCCCGTTCGTAAAATTCAGCTACCCGGGAACCGAGATAAGCCGGGTAACCTTCTTCCCCGGGCATTTCTTCCAGGCGTCCGGAGATCTCCCTTAAGGCTTCAGCCCATCGGGAAGTGGAATCAGCCATTAAAGCTACAGAGTAGCCCATGTCCCGGAAATATTCGGCAATTGTGATACCGGTATAAACAGAAGCCTCCCTTGCCGCTACAGGCATATTAGAGGTATTGGCAATGAGCACGGTCCGTTTCATTAAAGGTTCACCGGTTTTGGGGTCATATAACTCCGGAAACTCCATCAGCACGTCGGTCATCTCATTACCACGCTCACCGCAACCGATATAAACCACGATCTCAGCATCCGCCCATTTGGCCAGCTGGTGCTGTGTGACCGTTTTACCGCTGCCGAATGGACCGGGGATACAGGCGGTGCCCCCTTTGGCAACAGGGAAAAACGTATCCAGAATACGCTGACCGGTGATCAAGGGGATATGGGGGCCTAATTTTTCTTTATAAGGACGGCCTTTTCGTACCGGCCACTTTTGCATCATCGTAATATCGACAACTCCGTTTGGCGTATCCAAAGAGGCAATAACATCGGTAACGGTGTATTCCCCGCTATAAATTTTTACCACTTTGCCGGAGGGAACAGCAGGGGGTACCATGATACGGTGTTCAACCAACGGGGTCTCCTGCACTGTCCCCAGGAAATCGCCGGCCAGAACCTGGTCTCCTTCCTTAACGCTTGGAGTAAAATTCCACTTTCTCTCCCTGTTCAGGGCTGCGGCTTCTACCCCTCTGGTAATATAATCGCCTGCTTTTTGCCAGATAACATCCAGAGGGCGCTGCACACCATCAAAAATTGCCTCAATCAGTCCAGGCCCCAATTCCACACTCAGTGGCGCGCCCGTATTATACACGGGTGCACCCGGACCCAGCCCACTGGTCTCCTCATATACCTGGATAGAAGCTTCATCTCCCCGTATCTCAATAATCTCGCCCAGCAGCCCTTCATCGCTAACCCTGACTATATCATACATCCGGGCATCCGCCATCTTTTCAGCAACTACCAGCGGGCCGGAAACCTTGATTATTCTGCCATCTCCCAAGTTATCAACCCTCTTTCCTGAATAAGATATCAGCACCAATTGCTTTCTCAACGTTTTCTTTTACTTTAGCTATTCCGATACCCAGGGTCCCCTTATTGTTGGGAATGGGGACAATTGCCGGTAAAAAACGTTTATTAAGTTCCGCTAGAGGTTCTTCTAATTGCTGGGCTATCGCTTCAGTAATAAAAAGAACAGCATAATCTTCTTTAGCCACCTTTTTTAAAACTGAAAGTGCAGAATCCGCGTCATTTACAGGAAACGTCGTTACACCCAGGGTTTGAAACCCAAGGATAGAATCTTTGTCCCCGATAACAGCAATTTTAAATGTAGACATTACGCAATCTCTCCCTGATA
>CAZQXY010000012.1:0-20827 GCA_964597455.1 uncultured Desulfovibrionaceae bacterium | reverse complement strand
TGTTTATAATCAGCTTTCCCCGGTATTACGATATCCCCCTCAGCGACAATTTAACCCTACCGCCGTTATTGAGCCAAAAGGTAGGGCTTTTATTGTATCTTGTATCTCGTATCTCTATAAAATATTATTAAATAGAAGCTCTGGTTGTGTCTCAATTCACCATTGTGTTCATTATAACATACTTTTGCCCTCTTTTTCAAGAGCTGCGATTATTTCCGCGTATTAAACTCCGCCTGCGTTGCAATCGAAAAGTAGATCGTTCTGGTTTCCTTATCCACTTTTTCCAGGCATACCTTTACGGAATCCCCAAGACGATAAACTTTCCCGCCGTGCTCACCTACCAGAGAATACCTTTTCTCATCAAAAAAATAGTAATCGTCCTCCATCTTTGTGACATGCACCAATCCTTCCACTGTATTCTCCAACTCCACAAAAAACCCAAAGGAGGTTACCCCGCTGATAGTCCCGACGTGCTCACTGCCTTCCTTTCTTCCATAAACTCAACTTTTTTCAGGTCAACACACTCCCTTTCCGCTTCAAGGGCCACGCGCTCCTGTTCAGATGCATGCCGCGCAAGCTGAGGAAGAAGGGTGGTAAGTTTACGGGATTTTGCCCTCGTCAGGGCCCCGTTGATGCTGCTGCGGAGAATACGGTGAACCAGCAGATCGGGATAGCGGCGGATAGGGGAAGTAAAATGCGTATAGATCGGTGCAGCCAGCCCAAAATGGAAGGAAGATGCCTCACTGTAACGAGCCTGCGGCAAAGAACGCAACAGGACATAGTTGACAACCTTTTCCATAGGAGTGCCCTTGACATCCATCATGATTCTTTGAAACTGCTGCGATGCAATCCTGTTTAAATCCCCTTTAAATTTTATATTGAATATACTTAAAAAGTCTCGCAGGATATAAAGCTTATCCTCATCCGGACGCTCATGCACGCGATAGATAAAGGGAGTTTTTAAACGAAAGAAATGGGCAGCTATTACCTCGTTACAAAGAAGCATAAACTCCTCGATAATGGATTCCGCATGGCCGCCTCTTTTGATCTGAATTTCCAGCGGCCGGCCATCCTCATTCAGCTTAATCTTCGCCTCCGGAAAATTAAAGTCTAAGGCACCGCGTTTGATCCTGTTTTCTTTCAATATCCTTGCAAGTGAGTCCATATCCAGGAGGGTTTGAATGTGTTTTTCATGGTGCTCTCTCAAGTTCTTGTCCCCATCAATGATCTGGTTTACTTCGTTATACGTTAATCGTCGATCGCTAATGATAATACTGGGTAAAAAGGAGTATTTTTCAAGCTCTCCCTTGCTGTCCAGTTCCATAAACACACTAATCGCCAGGCGCGGGGAGCCGGGGTTTAAGCTGCAGATCATATTGGAGAGGACCGGTGGCAGCATGGGTATTACCCTGTCGGGCAGGTATACGCTGGTGGCTCTTTTGGCCGCTTCCCTGTCCACAGCGCTGCCCTCTTGAACATAATAACCCACATCCGCTATATGTACCCCCAACCTATAACCATGCTCTATTCTTTCAAGCGATATGGCGTCATCCAGATCCCTGGCATCGGCGTCATCGATCGTCATTACGGGCAATGAGCGCAGATCCCTGCGCCCCTCGCCCTCAAGAGCCTCGAGGATATGCTTCTCGTCAAGCTTTTCAACTTCCCTGAGCACCTTTGCCGGAAAAGCTGACGGAAGCCCATACTTTTTTTGAATGGAGGTTATATCGACTCCTGGTTCTCCTTCAGCGCCGATTACTTCAATTATTTCCCCCTCGGGCATCATATTAATGCGATCCGGCCGCCGAGTAATCTCGACAACTATCTTATCCCCCGGTCTTGCCCTGCGTCTTCCCCCGGGAATTGAAATTTCGCGAAACAAACGGCGATCATCCGGAAGCGCTGTTCCGCCGTGACGGTTCCCCTGGTAGGTAGCGACAATTTTAAAATTACTGCGTTTGAGAATACGGATAACCTCTCCTTCCCGCTTCCGTCCATCGTGTGACTTTTTCACGCGTGATTTTTTCAGCAGGCGGACCAGAACCCGGTCCTTATGCATTGCCCCGCCCAAATTCTCCCCCGAAATAAAGACATCCTGCTCCCCGGGAGCATCAGGAATAAGAAAGGCAAATCCCTGTGAATGGCCCTGCAGTTCTCCCGCATAAAGCCCCAAACCGCGAAGCGGAGTATATCTTCCTTGCGATGTTTTGACTAGGGAACCCTCCTTCTCCATGGATTCCAAAAGCAGATACAGCTCTTTTATGTCCTCATCGCCCGTAACATTCAATGCCTTCTGCAGGCCCTCAAATGTAGCGGGTTTATAGTCCTTACTAAAAAGGTATTGTAAAACCTTCTTTTTTTTCACACTCATATTATGCAAACTCCGTAAATTAAGGTTTTTAAAACTCTTATTCTTTTTGTTCCAAATGTTACCTTCTTATTATACCCTACCGGGGAAAAATAAAAAAAAGTTAACCTAACATGTAATAGCATGAAGTAGGCCACACTGCTACTCTTAGAAAAACAGGGGTGCAAAAATCAGGGCCACAATGCTCATCAACTTAATCAGAATGTTGATTGCGGGACCGGCAGCGTCTTTAAAGGGGTCTCCTACAGTATCACCCACCACGGCAGCTTTGTGAGTATCACTTCCTTTGCCGCCGAAATGGCCTGTTTCAATCCATTTTTTGGCATTATCCCATGCTCCGCCCGAGTTAGCCATAAAGATAGCCATGAGCACACCGGTAACCAGTGCTCCTGCCAGGAGACCCCCCAGCGCCTCTTTGCCGAGAAGTGGAATCATGCCAACAATAATGGGAACAATTATTGCAACGAGGCCGGGGACGATCATTTCCTTCAGTGCAGTGGAGGTGCTGATATCCACGCAACGCGTATACTCTGGTTTCGCCTTTCCTTCTAATAAGCCGGGTATTTCATGAAACTGACGCCTGATCTCCTCAATAAGGTCAAAAGCTGCTCTGCCTACAGCATTCAGCGTATGAGACGTGGTAAAAAAGATTATGATGCCACCAATAAAGATACCGACGATGACATTGGCCTGAGTAATATCAATTACATCGATCTGTGCAGCCTGGGTGTAGGCGGTGAAAAGAGCCAGTGCAGTCAATGCTGCGGACCCGATGGCAAATCCTTTGCCGATAGCAGCCGTAGTATTACCCACAGCATCAAGCTCATCGGTAATTTCCCTTACATGCGGCTCTAGTTTAGCCATCTCGGCTATACCGCCGGCATTATCCGCTACAGGCCCGTAAGCATCTACTGATACTGTATTCGCAACGGTAGAGAGCATACCCACAGCAGCAATGGCAATGCCGTAAATATCGGAGGCCAGGTATGCAATAATAATTGCCACAACAATCGTAATTATGGGCAGAGTGGTGCTGCCCATTCCCAGGGCAATTCCATTGATTATGGTCGTTGCATATCCTGTCTGCGAAGATCTGGCCAGTTCCTGAACCGGTTTAAAGTGGTAAGAGGTATAATAATCGGTCAATTTGCCTATTATTACCCCAGCCAGAAGGCCGGCGATAATGGCCAGGAATGGACCGATTTGCCCCAATAAGGCTGTGGAAAGAAAATACGAGGCGATAATAACGATTGTGGCAGACACCAGAGTAGAACGCTCCAGAGCAGCCCCCAGGCGGACTCCCTCTTTTGTCCTTACAAAGAAAAAGCCGATGATAGAAGCGATAATACCCACAGAAGAAACCAGTAACGGTAAAACGACCCAGCCAATATTCCGGTCGGCCTGAAATAAGAGATAGCCTACCGTCATGGTAGCAATAATTGAACTTACATAAGATTCAAAAAGATCGGCTCCCATACCGGCCACGTCACCAACATTGTCACCAACATTATCGGCTATAACCCCGGCATTGCGGGGGTCGTCCTCCGGAATACCTGCTTCCACCTTACCGACCAGATCAGCGCCCACATCGGCAGCTTTTGTATATATACCACCACCGACACGGGCAAATAAAGCGATAGAGCTGGCCCCAAGAGCATAGCCGTTTATAATAGCCGGATCACGAAAAATAAGGTAGAGAATGCTAAGGCCCAGAAGCCCGATCCCTGCAACCATCATCCCCATCACAGATCCGCTGGAAAACGCTATATGTAAGGCTTCACCAATCCCCTTACGGGCAGAACTTGCAGTGCGTACATTGGCGATAGTTGCTATTTTTATCCCGGCATAACCGGCAGCACCGGAAAAAATAGCTCCCGCCAGAAAACAAAGAGCTGTATTAAAATTTATCAAAAAACCAAGAACAAAAAAAAGAACTACCGCAAAAACAGCAAGTGTCCGGTACTCCCTATTTAAAAAAGCCATTGCACCTTCGTGAATTGCAGCAGCAATCTCCCTCATCCGTTTATTGCCAGGGTTTACTTTGCTCACCCTGAACCAAAGAAAAAATCCAAAAAGGATACCAATCGCACCTGATAACGGTGCCAGAAAAAAAAGATCCATATTAATATGTCCTCCTTAATAATCCTCCGGCAACCAAAGTCCGGTTACCGGAAAAGGCTTTCTTGGAATCATAAACGGGTGGGCTTGATCTGCGAAGGATAAAATAAGGGCTTACCGCTAATGATATAGTAGCTAGTGGCAGTTTAAAAACCTTCAATACATCTTCGCTATTAATTATAACGAGATTTCCTCCTTACACATATTAACTTGCCATGATCGTCAGGACTATGGCTAAAACCATAAAACCAACTGCGAGAACAGTGCTGATACGTCCCAACAGATCATCCATCCCTTTTTTCTTACCAAAAAGAGTTTGGGCGCCTCCAGCTATTGAACCGGAAAGCCCGGCACTTTTTCCTGACTGAAGCAACACTGTAGCAATTAAAGCTAAGCATACCAGAACATATATCACGATCAATGCCACATGCAAACGAAACACCCTCTTTCAAAATAATTAAACTTATTAAAACCCTGCTTCTAATAGTGTGACGATATTAATGGTTATTTTAACATAATAAAAACGGGCTGACAAGCGAATGATTTATATTTTCATTACTATAAATATTTGCTCCAGCCCGTTTAATTCCATTTTTTTATTTTTCCAACTAGAAAGCTGACCTACCGTGAAAACCGGCAACTCTTCCCAAACTCTCTTCAATACGCAGCAACCTGTTATACTTTGCCACTCTTTCGGTACGGGCAGGGGCGCCTGTCTTGATAAACCCGGCGTTAACAGCTACGGCAAGATCTGCCAGGGCCGTATCCTCGGTTTCTCCGGAGCGGTGAGAAATCACACAGCTATACCCGCTCTGTGCAGCCAGTTGAATGGTATGCAGTGTTTCCGTAACGGTCCCTATTTGGTTCATTTTAATTAAAATAGAATTGGCAATGCTTTCTTCAATTCCCCGCTTTAAGCGCAGCGCATTGGTAACAAAAAGGTCGTCCCCAACCAGCATCAATTTGTCTCCGTGTGCAACGGTAAGTTCCTTCCAGCCGGCCCAGTCTTCCTCCGCGAGCCCATCTTCAATGCTCACTATGGGGTACTTTTTCAGTAACTTGCCGTAATATTCGACCAGAGCGGCAGAGGTCATCTCCAGGCCTTCACCCCTGAGGTGATATTTGCCGTCTTCATAGAGCTCTGTGGCGGCAACATCAAGAGCAAGCTTCACATCATTCCCCGGCTCATAACCAGCCTCCTGAATAGCTCTCATGATCAGCTCCAGGGAGTCCTCATTGGAGGTAAGGTTAGGAGCAAATCCCCCTTCATCCCCCACTCCGGTGCTCAAGCCCATTTCTTTCAACACTTTTTTAAGTTGGTGATATACTTCAACCCCAACACGCAATGATTCGCGGAAATTCCTTGCTCCTACAGGTAAAATCATGAATTCCTGTACATCCACATTGTTATCTGCATGTTTGCCCCCATTAAGGATATTCATCATCGGAACCGGAATGAGATTACCGTTGACGCCGCCCAGATAACGGTAGAGCGGCAGCCCAAGCGCATCAGCGGCAGCTCTTGCATTGGCCAGGGATGCTCCCAGAATGGCATTTGCCCCGAGTTTCCCCTTGTTATCCGTCCCGTCAAGCTCTACCAGGATCCTGTCAATCTCACCCTGATCCAGGGCATCTTTTCCTTTTAAAGCAGGGGCAATTTTTTCTCTCACATTTTGGACTGCCGTCAGCACTCCTTTTCCAAGGTAACGCTTTTTATCCTTATCCCGGAGTTCAACGGCTTCAAAAGAACCGGTTGAAGCCCCTGAAGGGATAGATGCCCTTCCGATAGCCCCGCAATCCAGTATTACATCCACTTCTACAGTTGGGTTTGCCCTTGAATCCAGCACCTCACGACTCTGCACAGCTTGAATGATCGTCGCCATAAAAACACCTCCAGCATGGTTGTTTTATATTATGGTTGTTTTATATTAAGGATGTTCCGTCCATCTCCTGCGGCACAGGTAGAGACAGCAGCTTTAAAATGGTAGGCGCAACATCAGCCAGCTTACCCCGCGGGGGCAGCCGGTATACGCCTCTCTCCGCTACCAGGATAAAAGGAGTATCATTGTTTGTATGCGCTGTATGCGGAGTTCCGTCTTCAGCCAACATCATCTCTGCATTGCCGTGATCGGATGTAACAATTGCGATTCCGCCTTTATGTAATACTTTATCAACTATCTTGCCTAACTCCATGTCTACCGTTTCCACCGCTTTAATCGCTTCACTAAGCTTGCCGGTATGACCAAGCATATCTGCATTGGCATAATTCATAACCATAAAACAATATTGATCGCTTTCCAGGGCTTCCAGCACTTCCCCGGTTACCTGCCCGGCACTCATCTCCGGCTTGAGATCGTAGGTAGCTACCCGGGGTGACGGAACAAGGATCCGGTCCTCTCCGGGAAAGGGTTTTTCCCGGCCGCCGTTAAAAAAGTAAGTTACATGCGCATACTTTTCCGTTTCTGCAACCCGGAGCTGCCGGAGGCCATTTGCAGCGACAACTTCCCCTAAAGTAGAGCTCAAGTATTGAGGCGGGAATACAACCGGCGCATTTATTTGCCGGTCATACTCGGTAAAGCAAACATAATCAGGAAAGGCAGGGCTGACACCCCGGTCGAATTCTTCAAATACGACTTCGGTAAAGATACGGCTAATCTCCCTGGCCCGGTCAGCTCTAAAATTGAAGAATATCAACCCGTCTCCGTTATTAATTAAGATAGAGGGCTCATTATTGTTTTGGCTTAAGATAACCGTAGGGGATACAAATTCATCTGTTTCCCCACTATTATAAGCGGCTTGCAACCCCAAAAGGCTGCTTTTTGCGCTTTTTCCTTCGCCATAAACATAAGCTTGGTAGGATTTTTGCGTACGTTCCCAGTGTCTGTCGCGGTCCATAGTATAATAACGTCCTGCGATACTGGCGATCTTACCCACATTCAGAACGGCCATTTGTTTTTCAAGCTCTCTCAGATAACCGGCAGCGCTTTTGGGAGGCACATCACGTCCATCCAGAAGCGCATGGACATAAACTTTTTCCAGTCCCCTGGTTTTTGCCATTTTTAAGAGAGCGTAAAGATGAGTATTATGGCTGTGTACTCCGCCGTCAGATAGCAAACCCATGAGATGAAGAACGGAATTATTGGTTTTTACCCGGTCCATTGCCTCTAATAAAACTTTATTGGCAAAAAAGCTGCCATCCTCGATAGCCCTGCTGATGCGCAGCATATCCTGCAGAACTATTCTTCCGGCCCCAAGGTTTAAGTGACCAACTTCAGAATTCCCCATCTGGTTTTCCGGCAGCCCTACAGCTTCCCCGCTGCACTCCAAACGGGCAGATGGAAATTTGTGAAAGAGCTGATCAAAATTGGGCGTACGGGCAAGGTAAACAGCATTACCTTTTTCATAATTAGTAAAGCCCCACCCGTCCATGATAATCAGCACCAAAGGACGGTTTTCCTCTCCCGCCAAGTTTTAGCTCCTCCTCTCATAAAAGACAGCTTTAATTAAATCGGCAAAGCTGCTTTCCTTTAAACTGCTGCCGCCAACCAGAGCACCATCTATATCCTTTTTTCCGGTAAATTCGGTTATATTCCCTTTATTCACGCTTCCGCCGTATAATATACGCACTTTTTCCGCTAAAGCACCCCATTTTTTATTCAGCAGTGAACGCAGATAACCGGCGACCTCAGATGCCTCATCCCCGTCGGCAGGAGTTCCGGTCCCAATGGCCCAAACAGGCTCATAGGCCAGCACTATATTTTGCAATTTTTCTTCCGCAAGATCGGTTTCGTTCAAAGCACCATATAATTGTTCTTTGAGTATCTTTTCTGTTTCTTTCGAGCTGCGTTCTTCGAGATTTTCTCCAAGGCAAAGGATGGGGATCAGTCCATAATTTAAAGCAGCCGCTGTTTTCCTGCGGATAATAACTTCGTTTTCACCAAAATATTTGCGTCTTTCCGAATGGCCGATAATTACATACTTTACCCCGATCTCTTTCAGCATTAACGGGGATATCTCCCCGGTATAGGCCCCTTCCTTTTCCCAGTGCATATTCTGTGCACCCAGCATCAGCGGTGTATCCCTCATAAGGGTGGCCAGCCGTACCAACGATGTAAAGGGGGGGCAGATTACCATTTCAATCCCGCTTACCTCTTTTACCTCTTTGGGAAAATACCGCATAAATTCCTCTGTTTGCGCCGGAGTTTTATACATTTTCCAGTTCGCTACGATTAATTTCTCTCTCAAACTTAACGCCTCCTACAGGCCTGGCCTTTACTCTCAACCGGATTGTTCCTGCAACACCGCCAGACCGGGGAGTTCTTTGCCTTCCCAAAAGTCCAGGACAGCGCCCCCTCCGGTGGAGATATGTGTTATTTTATCCGCAATCCCAAGATCCTCCAGAGCAGCAACAATATCGCCTCCGCCAACTATCGTCTCAGCATCAGCCGCTGCCACCGCCTCCGCAACCAGTTTTGTACCCTCGTTGAAAGGGACAAATTCATAAGCACCAAGCGGACCGTTCCAGAGAATCATCTTTGCCCCGGCGATTATCTCCTTAAAAAGGTTCACCGTTTCCGGACCGATATCCACAGCGCTCCAGCCGGCCGGAATCTCCTCCGCTTTGACAATTTCTGAAGGGCTTTCCGCACGGAGCTCCTTTGTAACAACTACATCGATGGGCAAAATTACCTCCGCTTTACTGCTCCCGGACCCTGCCAGTATTTTTTCCGCCTCCGCCAGCTTATCGCTTTCCCAGAAAGAATCCCCAATAAAAAGCCCCTTTGCCTTGAGAAATGTATTTGCCATCGCCCCTCCAAGGAGCAAACCGTCCACTTGCTCCATAAAACTATGAATAGCGCCGATCTTATCCGCTATTTTTTTCCCCCCTAAAATGGCAATCTGCGGCGATGGGGGGTTCTCCCTGCTCTTATTCAGATAAACAATTTCCTTTTCCATAAGCAACCCCGCCACCGCCGGGAGGTAACGGGCTATACCATTATTGGAAGCATGAGCCCGGTGAGCGGTACCAAAAGCATCGTTCACAAAAATATCCCCCAGCCGGGAGAAAGCAGCGGCTAATTTATCATCATTTTTTTCCTCTCCACTTTCAAACCGGACGTTTTCCAGCAGCAGAATACCTCCGGGAGGTAAAGCATTTACAGCCTCTTCAACTTCAACCCCAACAACCAGATTACTTTTACGAACTTCTTGCCCCAGAATCCGGGACAGTTGCCGGGCTACCGGATCCATCCGCAGCTTCTCCGCCACGCGACCTTTGGGGCGCCCGAGATGTGATGCCAGGATAATCCTGCAGCCTTTCTCCAGGAGATAATTAATCGTGGGCAGGGCTGAGCGTATTCTGGTATCATCAAGCACCTTGCCTTCAGCGGAGAGGGGAACATTAAAATCAACCCTAACAAAAACCCTCTTTCCTTCCACAGGAATATCCTTTATGGTAAGCTTGGACAAACCTATTAGCACCTCCAGGGAAAATTTTACAAACCTTGAGCGGCAATAAAAGCAGCCAGATCAAGCGCCCTCTGGGAATACCCCCATTCGTTATCGTACCAGGTCAATACTTTAACCAATTTATCCCCTACAACCTTGGTAGAGAGAGCATCAACCACCCCTGAATATGTACTCCCCTTATAATCTATCGAAACAAGAGGCTCAAATGAAACACCGAGGTAATTCATCATCGCCCCTTGCGCTGCATCCAAAAATGCTTTGTTAACCTCTTCCTCCGTTACATCTATTGCCAATTCGGCAACAAGGTCAACAAGAGATACGGTAAAAGTCGGCACCCTTATGGACAGGCCATCGATTTTTCCCTCGAGCTCCGGCATAACCAGGCCAATATTGCGCGCGGCCCCGGTCGAGGTTGGAATCATCGATACTCCGGCCGCCCTGGCCCGGCGAAAATCTTTGTGGGTAATATCCAGCAAACGCTGGTCGTTGGTATACGAATGAATGGTAGTCATGGAAGCGCGTTTAATGCCCATCTTCTCATGCAAAGCCTTGACAACAACACCCAGGCAATTTGTAGTGCAGGAAGCATTGGAGATAACATGGTGCTCTTCCGGCTGATATTCTTCTTCATTGACACCTAACACTACGGTCAAATCAACCCCTTTGCCGGGCGCTGTAATGATTACTTTTTTTGCCCCACCGGCCAGGTGCGCTGCCGCGGCGTTTCGCTCTTTAAAGGCTCCGGTAGCCTCCAGCACAATTTCGGCTCCGGTTTGGCTCCAGTTTAAATACGAAGGATCTCTTTCGGAAAGAATAGCAATTCTATGTCCATCGACTACCAAACTCTGTCCCTGCGCCTCGACCTCCGCATCAAAGACCCCATAAACAGAATCGTATTTAAGCAAGTGTGCCAACAACTTGGGATCTCGTATGCTGTTAACAGCGACAACCTCTACATCCGGGTGTTGAAAAGAAGCACGCAAACAAGACTTCGCCACTCGTCCAAACCCATTGATCCCAACCTTAACAGCCATCAACTCTGCCTCCTTAATATAAGCATGATACGGGAATTTTATCCCGCTATACTGATACAATTGTATCCCTGGTTTCCCCGTCCCCAAAAATT
Organism: uncultured Desulfovibrionaceae bacterium; assembly: GCA_964597455.1. Lineage (GTDB taxonomy): Bacteria > Bacillota > Dethiobacteria > DTU022 > UBA8154 > DUQX01. Next base: position 9,746 of record CAZQXY010000012.1, on the reverse strand, counting down.
TCTAAAATCCTCTTGGCCGCTCCCTCATCCAAAACAAGCAGATCTCGTTGATGATTACCGACTACTGCAACAATTGCATCCGCCTTTTGCTTCCCACCGGCAATTACAATAACATGGTGTGCCCTTTTGCTGAGGTTCTCCAGATAAAGACCCAGACCGGGAATCCTGCCGACGATCTCTCCCCCGGCATTAAAAAAAAGGCCGAAAACCTCACCAACAGCGCCCTCTTCCCGCAGCCTCTGCATCTCATCCGGGGAAACGTCTCTACGCCTGGCCATTTCTTCCGCTGTTCCAATACCGTGAACAAGGATATGCGCCGAATTGATCAGCTCCAGGATTTCCTTGACCTTCTTCTCCCGAAGCAGCACCTGCAGAGCTTCCTGACTAAGCGAATCGGGAAGGTGCAACAATCTGTAAGCTGCTTTTAATTTCTGAGCGACTCTTGCAGCGATAGTATTAGCCTGGGAATCAACAACCTCCCCCAGGCCGCCCCTTGCCGGGACCACGATTATTCCCTGCGGTGCTCCTGCTTCAGGAAGCATATCGGCAACAGTAGCGCATGACATACCGCCGGATACCGCGAGGACTATATCGGGAACGAGGCATTCCCGGAGTATCCTGGCGGCAGCACGGCCCATTTCCAGAAGAACAACCTCATCTTGCTCCAAATCTCCCGGTACTACAATAACGCGTTTCACCTTCAACAACTTTAACAGCTTTTCCTCGAGCAACGTCAACCCCAAAAAAGATTTCAGGGAAGGAGTAATAGTTGCCACAAGCGATTTTCCGGATTCCGTTAGATATAAACCTTTAGAATTTACATTGATTAATCCCTGTTCACGTAGTGTTTCTATTTCCCTGCGCAACACTCTTTCCCCTACCTGAAAATAGGCTGCAAGACTGCGCCGGCCAAGCGGGGCCGAGTAAAAGATTTTGCGCATGATTTTATAGCGCCGGACAAGTATTTCGGGAATTTCAGGCGCTAAGAGCGTGATGACTTCATGGTCATCTGGTATCAACATTGGTAAATCATTACTCCCTTCCCTTTCTTTTATTATACTATGAAAAATGGGACAAAAAAAGACCCACTTTGGTCTTTTCTTGTCCCATTTGATATTTTGTTCAATAATATGTTTACTCGAGAATATATTTACTCAAGGCGGCGCCTTTTAAAGGATGAAGGTATGTCCATCTCCCTACGGTATTTTGTTATCGTCCGTCTGGATAACTTAAATCCCTTTTTTAACATTAAATCAGCTAATTGCTGATCACTGTAGGGAGTCAGGGGCGATTCGTTCTCCAAAAGCTCTTTAAGATAAGATTTTATACATAAAACAGAGCGCTCTTCCCCGGATGAATCTTCAATGCCACCTGAAAAAAAGAATTTTAGAGGAAAAAGGCCTCGCGGAGTCTGTATATATTTATTCGCAGCAGCACGGCTAACGGTGGATTCGTGGATCCCTACCCTGTCTGCCACCTCTTTTAAGGTTAGCGGCTTAATGTAACGAATTCCCTTTTCTAAAAACCCGTGCTGTATTTTGATAATCTGCTCTGTTACTTTATGAAGTGTAAGTCGCCTCTGTTCAATGCTTTTGATGAGCCACATTGCACTTTCCAGGCGTTTTTTTATAAAATTGTTGACCTGCTCCCCGCACCCCTGAGACAGCAGATTCTTATAGAAGGGACTGATCGTCAGCGAGGGAATATTATCATTGATAATGAAAACATATTCTCCTTCTACTTTTTCCACAACAATATCAGGCACAATATAACTGGTATCATCAGCGCGGCTAAAGCAGGCTCCGGGTTTAGGGTTAAGAGTGCGAATAAAATCAATGGTTTTTTGTAAGTCTTTCGTGCAAATACCCAACTTACAAGCAATCTCCCGGTATTTCGCCCTGCCCAGTTCGGGTAAATAGTGCCTGATAACAGTTTCCGCATATAAAGGGACGTCTTCGCACATTCTTAGCTGAATTAACAGGCATTCTTCCAAATTCCTCGCCCCTATTCCCGGGGGATCAAAAGTTTGGATCAGGGCCAGTATTTGGATAACCTTTTCTTCTTTAATCCCCAGATAACCCGCATGTTCGGCAACTTCACCCTGCAGGTAACCACAGGCATCCAGGTTGCCGATGAGGTATTCACCGATGCTGAAATCATTCTTATCAACTGAAGACATACGCAGTTGAAAGATCAGGTATTCCTCCAGGTTATAATTATTGGAATCAACATATTCATAAGTATAAAGTTGCTCATTGTCGTTTTGGGCTGCCTCAAATGAACCGCTGCGGGAATTAGGTTCGTAATAATTGATATATTCTTCCCAGTCAAAAGCCTCGTCTTTATTTAAATCATTTTCCAGATTATCCTTATCCCCTTCAAAATCATCATCGGCGTGCCCTTCCTTATCTTGAATCTCGAGCACCGGATTTTCTGATAGTTCCTTTTCCAGATAATCGTTCAATTCAAGCGTAGACAACTGTAAGAGTTTGATTGCCTGCTGCAACTCCAACGTCATGACAACTTTTTGGGTCTGTTCAATTCTCAGTTGAAAGTTCATCGCCATATTATCACCCTTAAACTTCAGGTTACAAGTACGAGATCCCCATTATATCTATATTCTACAAATCAAGTAAAAAACCTGCTTCCTCGAAATATCGTTCAAAAACTGCAACATTGCGGTTAATATTATCATAGGCATCCATTATTGCATATTATTCTCCTGCTTTATTTTCCGGGCAAGTGCATTTATGCGGCGCAAGCGGTGATTAATACTCGATTTGCTTAGAGGGGGATACACCATATCTCCCAGCTCCTGCAAAGTGGCTTCTGGAAAATGAAGGCGCAGCCGGGCAACCTGAGCCAATGAAGGGGTTATATTATTTAAACCAAGCGTATCTTCAATAAGCGTAATATTAGCGATCTGTTCCTGAGAAGCAACAACCGTTCTGGTGAGATTAGCCGTTTCACAATTAATCAAGCGGTTGATCTTGTTTCTTACACCCTTTACAATCCTGATATTCTCAAATTTCAGCAAAGCATTGGGAGCTGCAATAATTCTAAGAAATTCTCCAATATCTTCACCGTTTTTTAAGTACAGCACAAAATCATCTTTTCTTTGAAAATAACGTGCCTTAAGATCAAATGTGGCCAGCACTTCCTTTACAGCCCCGGCATAAGCCTCACAAGGAATGACAATTTCCAGATGGTAGTCGGTTCTGGGGTCGTTTACAGAACCACCGGTAAGGAAAGCACCCCGCAGGTAAGCTCTCCGGCAGCATTTTCCCCGCGAAGCACTCAACCCGATCTGATTATTTAAATGCGGCAGGAAAAGATGGTTCTTCAGATCACCATCGGCCGGCAGAAATCCAAAATCTCTGAGGATTAAAGAAACCTTTTTTTCCCCAAAAATTTGCACCGAAAAAGTGCTGTTTTTTTGTAAATGTTGTTTGCGTAAGGAAATAATTTCCGGCGAAAAACCATAATAGAATTTATAAAGTAAAAATAACCTCCTGGCAACCGAAGCATACCGTGTTTGCAGGTTTATCTTTACTGTTTTCTTATTGTAAACAAACCTGCCGCCCAGCTCTAAAAAAGCCTTGAGTTCGGCAGCAGCACAACAGCGGTTGAGCAGCGGTTTTCTTACAAGCTCGTTCTTTACCTGGTGAGCAAAAGAAGTCATCTACAACACCCCAATAAAACAACATCAATGGGAGCGAAAAATGCTGTTAAAATAACGCTGTAGCTTTATTTGACGACCGTTGAAAGGATTAGAGTAAGAATTATTCATTTCCTTTTTAACGCGACGATAATTCCCGTTTAAACTGAGAAAGGTATATGCCCAGAATCCTTCCAGCCCCGTTTCCCTCTCTATCAGCTTATCTATAATGAGCGTTGCCAGTTTCCTGCTGTCATGATGGGCAACCCTGTCCTTTTCCAGCAGCGGGGCTTGAATTATACTGATACCCCATTTCGAAAGGGCCCCCTGATCAAGCTCCACCAGTTCAGCGCCTTCGAGCAGATATTTTTCCGCAATCTCGGGAAGAATACCGGTATCGTTATTGACGATAACAGCATCGATTAGCTCCTCACAACCATGCTCGCGAAAAACTTCCAGGTGGCGGGACACGCTGAAACCCTGTGTCTCACCCGCTTGAGTCATGATGTTGCACACATAAATACAGAGTGCAGACGATTCTTTAATAGCCTCTTTGACCCCCGGAACCAAAAGATTGGGCAATACGCTTGTATAAAGGCTCCCCGGACCGAGAATAATTGCATCGGCTTCTTTTATCGCCCTAATAACCTCCGGTAAAGGCTTACAGGAAGAAGGGGAAAGGGAAAGGTGCTCAATTGTTTTCCCCTCTTTTGCTATGCTGGTCTCTCCCTCCGTCTCCGTTCCATCGGTAAACCTGGCTTTAAGAAAAACATGCTCCAGGGTAACAGGTAAAACAATTCCCCTTATTGCCAGGACTTTGCTAAATTCCAGGATAGCTCGCTTAAAACCCATCATCTCAGTCATGGCAGCGATGAACAGATTACCGAAACTGTGGCCTTCCAAATCATTTCCTCCCTGAAAACGATGTTGAAGAAGTTCCTCCAGGAGTGGTTCGGTATCCGCCAGGGCAAGTATACAATTACGCAGATCACCCGGGGGCAATATCCCCATCTCGCCTCTGAGCCGTCCCGAACTGCCTCCATCATCGGTAACGGTTACCACAGCGGTAATATTTGATGTATATTCCTTCAGACCCCGGAGCAATCTGGATAACCCCGTTCCTCCGCCGATGGCAAGGATCTTCGGACCTTTTTCAAGATAACGTTTGCTATATAATTTTTCAATAAGGCGCCTGCTGTGATGGGGCAAAAGATAGCCGGCAATGGCGTTCCCCGTCTGCTGAAACCCCCAAAATAATAAAAAAAGGCCCAGAAGTACTATCGCAACCAGTATGAGGGGGTGAAAGGAAAATCCTTCCAGCAGATCCAGGAATGCCCTGGCCCCTTCCTTATTAATGAAACCATGAGTCCATAACAAAAAAAGGCCGCATAATAATATTAATAAACCGGTCACTGTAAGCAATAACCAGCGCTTAACACCGAGGCCGGGGTAAAGCCATTTCAAGGCTTCCCTGAACTTTTCCAACCAGCCGTTTACCAAGCTAATCACCTTACCTGCATGAGTTCGACTAAACGCATTCATGCTTTATTAATATCCCTGTGTTCCGTGCTAACCCGGTAGTTTTTATCGGCAAGTAAACGGGATAGTTCGTTAGTAAGCGATACGGAGCGGTGCTTGCCTCCGGTGCAGCCGATGGCAATAATCAGCTGTGGCTTTCCTTCCTTTATGTAACAGGGAATTAAAAACTTGGTCATATCGTTTAACTTCTGAAAAAATCGATGTGTTATCGGCCATTTCCAGATATAGTCGTGAACGGATTGGTGGTTTCCGTCCAGATGCCTCAGGGAATTCACGTAATGGGGGTTTGGCAAAAAACGAACATCAAAGACCAGATCGGCATCAAGCGGAAGACCGTACTTATAGCCAAAAGAAATCACCGTTATAAGTATATTCTTTTCCCATTCCTCCGGTGCATAAAGCCGGTATATTTTTTCTTTTAAATCGGCTGTTGAGAGATCGGAAGTATCAATTATAACATCCGCCTTGCCCCTGATATCTCCCAAAAGCATTTTTTCCTCTTGAATAGACTCTACGATTGTCCCCTTCTCAGCCAGCGGATGCAGGCGCCTTGTCTCCTTAAAACGCTGTATTAACACCTTTTCCCCGGCTTCCAAAAAAAGAACTTCATAATCAAACCCCATTTCCTCCAGCCTGTCCAAGGCATCAAATAAGCCGCTGAAAAGTTCCCCGCCCCGAATATCGCAGACCAGGGCTACACGGTTTATTTTCCCTCCGGATTGAGTACAGAGTTCGGCAAATTTAGGAATTAAAGCCGGTGGCAGGTTATCTATAGAAAAATACCCAAGATCCTCAAAGCTATGCAGGGCCCCGGTTTTTCCTGCTCCGGAAAAACCGGTTATTAAAACAAATCTGCCTTTGTACAATTAGTGCACCTGCTTTCCAAATTTATGTAGTGCTGCTCTTAAAATGATTATAGCCTCCCTGAGCAAGAGGTTCTATTTTACCATCAGGGTAAACCAGCTCTACTCCGGGGAAGGAAAGAATCCTGCCAATAAAACTGAGAGATGTGCCCGTAGCCTTTTTCAGGCTGTTGCTCAACCTCCTCGCTTTCAGCGGTGCACCCTTGCTCCCGGGAATTGTGAGGAGGAGTTCATAATCTTCCCCTCCATAAAGAGCCCATTCCAGAGGATCTGCTCCTGCATAGGTCGCCATTTGCACCGTACTCGGGCTTAAAGGCAGGCGCTCCGTCCAGATACGTGCACCGCAACCGCTGGCCTGAACAATCTCATGCAGTTCCGAAGCCAGGCCATCACTGATATCGTTCATTGCATTTACCATGCCGCTGCGAATTAATAGGGAAGCCTCATGAACCCGGGGTACCGGTTGAAGATGAGCATCCAGCAGCTCCCCGCCGGCATCCGTGTCAAGCTGCAACTGCATCTTCCCGCGAAGATAAGCTAAACCCGCCGCGGACTTTCCCAGGCTGCCCGTTACCAGGATCAGATCATGTTCCCTGGCCTCAGAGCGGTATACTATTTCTGATCTGTAGGCTTCCCCCAGTATGCAAATATCAATTATCAGCTGCTCGGAAGAGCAAGTATCCCCACCCACAATGATAACGCCGTATTCTGCAGCCAGCTCGGCAATGCCCGCGTAAATTTCCTCTACCAGGTTTACCTTTAACTCCGGCCGAAGTCCAAGGTTAACCAGCGCCCAGCGTGGCCGGCCGCCCATGGCAGCGATATCGCTCAGGTTAACGGCGAGCGCTTTCCGGCCAAGCTGCCGCGGCTTACAATAGGATAGGTCAAAATGCCTTCCTTCCAAAAGCATATCGCTGGAGGCCAGGATCCTTGTACCGGGGTTATTCTGCAAAACAGCAGCATCATCGCCTATACCCCGGATAACCCCCTGACCTGCCCCCCTGGCAGTTGGCCCCAGCACCTCTACCAGCCGTTCGATCAGAGAAAACTCCCCAATATCCTTCACGCGCAGGTCTTTTTCTTTCACAATAGTACTCCCTTCATGATGATAAAAACCGCCGTTTCCCCCTTTTTATCAGGAACCCTTTCAGCCGCTGCAAATCAGCGTTAATTATCTGCTCCGGCTTTATCCCCGCACGGATGACTATCTCCAAAGCCCTTTCGCTCTTTCCGACATCCCCTGCTATATGCGCATCACTGTTTATAGCTATTAAAGAGCTGTAAGCATTAATCAGCTTCGCTATTTCATAACACCTGGTTTTGCTGCCCCGCCGGGAAACGAATGAGCTGTTATTAATCTCCAAAAGCTTGCCCTTTTCAAGCGCTGCTTTTACAACGGCCTCCTCATCAATGGGAAAGTCAGGATTGCCTGGGTGTACTATACCGTCAACGTAAGGGTTCTCCAGGGCATTAAGCAAGGCCTCGGTATTTTTACTTCTGGTAGCAGGTGTCAGGCAGGGGTAATGCAGCCCTGCCCAGACGATATCAAGCAGTCTCAAATAATTTTCCGGCAGATCGATAGTCCCGTCCCTGTCGATAATATTTGCCTCCACTCCGCGCAACACCTCTACATTCTGCTCTTTTTCAGGCAGAACGTAGAGGTTGCCAAAATAATAACGGTGAGGCCCTCCCGGCATGGCAGGACCGTGATCTGTAATGGCAACTGCTTGCAAACTTTTTTGTGCCGCGGCCTGGATGATTTCTGCAACCGTACTGAAAGCATGCCCGCTGGAAATAGTATGCACGTGCAAGTCAGCTGCAAACTTTATTTCATGCACTTTATACCCTCCCTAAAATATGTTTCTCCAAAAAAACGGCAACTCCATCCTCAACATTCGAGAGGGTAAGCACATCAGCAGCATTTTGAACCTCCCGCGGAGCATTGGCCACCGCCACCCCCAGCCCCGCATATTGTAACATGTCGATATCATTATAACTGTCACCCATAGCGATAATTTCCTCAGGCAAAATTCCTTCTTTGTTCGCAAGGAAATCAAGCGCCTGACCTTTGGTTGCATCCCTGTGAGTTATCTCTAAGAAATTAGGACGGGATTGTAAAACATACAGATGGGGTTTATATTTTTCTTCTAGAATCTGCTGCAGTTCTCCAATACGTCCATCCATGTTTATTATCGTCAATTTGGTTGGCTCCAATCCTTTTTGTAACAGGAAGCTGGAGAGATCCCCTACCGTTTCCAGAGGAACTGACGCAATTTGTTGATAATAACGTGTATGATCGTTTTCTTCTTTGACAAAAAGTCTGTCGTCAAGAAAAAGATTTAAATGGAAATTGTTCTCTTCTCCCCTGCGCAAGATCTCCAGCGCCATTTCGAAAGGAACAGGGCAATGCTTCAAAACTTGACCACTGCCGGCCTGTTTTATCAGAGCACCATGATACGTAATCAGGGGCAGATCTATTCCCAGCTCTCCGGCATAAGGCAAAGCTGAAAGATGCATGCGGCCGGTGGCAAGGGTAACCATCACTCCCCTGTTCACTACCGCACGGATAGCTTCAATATTTCTGGAAGAAATCCGATGCTCTTCATTCAAAAGAGTATAATCAAGGTCAAGAGCCAGTAATTTATATTTCATACCTTTTTCACCTCCCATCCCGAAATGGTAGGTCTTCCGTCTTCCGCTTTCCACTTCATAAAAAAGGAAAGTCTGCATCCTCTCAATATTAGCTTACAGGGAATAATGCCCCCTGTCAACAAATATGCTTCAGGGAGCTAATCATATGAATAACGATGTTATAGCGGGGAAGAAGCGTCCCTTCAAGCTCTATTTCCCGTAGATGTTTTTCCTCCTCTGAAGCTCTTTATGCAACCTTTCGGCGCTGGGGCCGTTCATATTATGAACTGCTTTAATTTCTTCCAGGGAGGCGTTCATCATAGTATCCAGATCAGAAAAATGTTCCAGCAAGGCCTTTCTTCTGACTTTGCCGATCCCCGGCACTCCCTGCAGAAACGAGGAAAGGCTTCGCTTAACCGCCAAATCCCTGCTGAGAGTGATGGCAAAACGGTGCGCTTCGTCGCGCACCTGCTGCAGCAATTTCAGCGCCGGGCTAACGGCAGGCAGGACGAGCGGGGCCTTCTGGCCCGGTAAAAAAATATGCTCGTGCTCCTCAGCCAGTGCGAGAACCGGAAGTTCGCCGTGCCCGGTCTCTTTCAGGACAGCATGACCCGCAGAGAGCTGCCCCCGTCCGCCGTCCAGTAGAATTAATGATGGCAATGGAAGAGTTTCGTTTCGCAGGCGGCGGCACAGCACCTCGGCCAGCGCAGCGTAATCGTCGCCCGGGGGGGCCGTACGTATCTTAAATCGCCGGTACTCATCTTTCGCAGGGCGTCCGTGCAGAAATACTACCATTGAGCCCACCGTATCCTCTCCGGCAAGGTGGGATATATCATAACCTTCAATTCTAACGGGAGAGCTAACCAGCCCCAGCATTTTTCCCAGCTCTTGCAAGCTCGACTCCGTTTGCTGTATCTCCTCCTGTTCATGCCGGGCATGCAGGAACGCATTCTTTTTAACCAGTTCCAGCAGGGCTTTTTTCTCCCCCCTCATTGGGACCTTCATCCTTATTCCTTTGTTATTCCTTTTCTTTTTCAGCCACCGGGTTAGGAGCT
>CAZQXY010000011.1:13331-21237 GCA_964597455.1 uncultured Desulfovibrionaceae bacterium | reverse complement strand
TTTTGACCATCCTGCTGGTTAATATCGGTTTTATCACCCCGCCGGTGGGTGCGGTGAGCATGGTTACCGCTTCGGCGACAAATATTAAGATTGAGTCGGTATTTAAAGGTGTTACCCCATTCTGGTTTGCATTAATTGTAGCCACATTTATTGTCATATTTTTCCCCCAAATCGCCACTTTCCTGCCAGATATGATGAGATAGTATTAGGGAATCATCTCTCAGCCGGGTGTGGAATGGGAAATCAGATTATAAAAAAGCAAATATACTAAAACATAAAAATGCCCGGGCAAGAGGAGTAGTTGCTGGGCATTTTTTTAAATAGCTTTGCCGCAGAAGGCTTACAACCCGGCATCACCGGCGACAAGGTTCGGTTGACAAGGGGCTTTCCATTAGCTAAAATCAATGTGTATGTTATTAGCTGGAAGGGGGTAAACAGCTCCTCAAGGGGTTGAGACAAGTATATGCGCTTAGAAAGAACTCACTATTGTGGTATGTTGTCGGCTAAAGATATTGGACAAAATGTTGTTGTGACGGGTTGGGTGCAGAGCAAAAGGGATCACGGCGGGTTAATATTTCTTGATCTCCGGGACCGTTCCGGCATGATCCAGGTAGTTTTTGATTACCAGAAAAATGCTTCTTTTTTTAAGGAAGCTGAGAAATTACGCCCGGAGTATGTACTTGCCGTTCAAGGGGCTGTCACACGCCGTTCACCGGAAACCGTTAACTCCAGGCTGCCCACAGGGGAGATTGAGGTAAATGTTGAGGATTTGGAGATATTGAACCCGTCAAAAACGCCTCCTTTTTACATTGAGGACGGTATAAATACAGATGAAAACCTGCGCTTAAAATACCGCTATTTAGATCTGCGGCGCCCTGAAATGCAGCAGTCGCTGCTGATTCGCCACAAGACGCTCATGGCTGTAAGGGAGTATTTGAACAAGCGGGGATTTTGGGAAATTGAAACGCCGATGCTAACCCGCAGTACCCCTGAGGGAGCCCGCGATTACCTGGTTCCGAGCCGGACGTCCCCGGGGAGTTTTTTTGCTTTGCCGCAGTCACCGCAATTGTTTAAGCAGCTGCTTATGGTCTCCGGTGCAGACAAATACTTTCAAGTTGCGCGCTGTTTTCGCGATGAAGATCTCCGGGCAGATCGGCAGCCGGAATTTACCCAGATCGATATTGAAATGTCCTTCTCAACTGTTAAGGATATTGTCATCGAAATTGAAGGACTTGTAAGCCACATTTTTAAAGAGGTATTGGAGAAAGAGGTAGTTGTTCCCTTTGAAATTATTCCTTACCAGGAGGCAATGGAGCGTTTTGGCAGCGACAGGCCTGACAACCGCTTTGAGATGGAGATAGTTGATATCTCGGAAATAGCCGGGGAGTCCCAGTTTAAAGTATTTCAGGGGACGATCCAAAAAGGCGGCCTGGTAAAAGGAATCAATGCCAAAGGATGCGGTCATTTCAGCCGGAAGGAACTTGATGACTTGACCCAGCAGGTTCAGCGGTGGGGGACAGGGGGGCTGGCCTGGATGATTGTAACCGATGACGGTTTTAGAACCCCCATTGCCAAGTTCTTTATGCCGGAACAGTTAATGAAGATCAGGTCAAGGCTGCGGGCTGAACCAGGGGATTTGCTGCTTTTTGTCGCGGATGAGCGGGAAACGGCCTTAAAAGTTCTGGGCCAGCTCAGGCTGCTCCTCGCACAGCGTCTGGATCTTATACCGCAGGGCGTAGATAATTTTCTCTGGGTGATTGATTTCCCCCTGCTGGTATATGACCGGGCTGAAGGAAGGTACACTGCGAACCATCATCCCTTTACCACTCCGCTGGAGGAGGATCTTCCACTTCTATCAACAGAACCTCTGAAAGTTCGCTCCCAGGCCTATGATCTGGTCTATAACGGGATAGAAGTAGCGGGGGGGAGCCAGCGTATTTATAAAAAAGACCTCCAGGAGAAAATTTTTAACCTCCTGGGGATGAGTCATGAAGAGGCTGAAGAAAAATTCGGGTTTTTTCTCGAAGCTTTTCAGTACGGAATGCCTCCGCACGGGGGGATTGCCTTTGGCCTGGATCGCCTGATTATGCTCATGGCTGGTAAGAAAAGCATCAGGGATGTTATTGCCTTTCCCAAAACGGCCGCCGGGAATTGCCTGTTAAGCGGCGCCCCGGCACCGGTTTCTCCCGACCAGCTTCTAGAATTGTATATTTCAACCATCCCCAGGGATAATAAAGAAAATGAGTAAATGAATAGTGTTAATGACCTTTTTTTCATAATATCTTAGCAAACGAAATTAAATGTATTTTTTAGAGTTCGGCAAGCCGAGTTTAAGCATCAATCGGTTAAGAAAGCGCATATAAAGCTCTTTGCAATGGAAATAAATGTTACTTTTTACCTTATTCAATCATTTTTTTCTTGCGTATCGATTGAAATTGTGTTATTATTATATCGTTAAGATTTTAAATAAATGCCCTGCTGTGCGCGTGCAAAGCCGATTAAGTTTTGAGCTAACACTGATGAAATGGGAGCTTGACTTTACGTGTGGCGCAGAAGCCCCTGGGTTATGGGGACCTGTAAAGCATGTAAGAAGGCACCCACCTGTAGAGGGAGCAGTTCAAAACAACGGCCTACGTCATGGCGGGGTTATTTTGATGAAAAAAGTCTTCCTTTTCTAAGGGGTGAAAGGGATGTCTATCCAGGAGACACTGCAAAAAATATTAAAACAGGTTAAGGCGGGAATTCACCCCAGTGATCTGCTTGAGTTAATTGACGATTTAAATGATCAGCAGAGAAAAGAGCTTTTTGAACTCCTTTCAGATGAAGAGGCCGCCCTGATTATCCAGGAGATGGAAGAGTTTGATCAGGTTTCGCTGTTAAGGCTGCTGACAAAACACAGGGCTTCGGCCATCCTTAAGGAGATGGCGGCCGACGATGCGGCCGATTTATTGGGAGAGCTTTCCCCTGAAGAGGTAAAAGAACTCCTGTCACTGATTGAAGAAGAAGCCGAGGAGATCAGGGGTCTGTTAAAATATCCCGAAGATAGCGCCGGTGGAATTATGACCACTGATTTCATAGCGTTATCGGAGGATATTACCGTTGAAGAAGCAATTATCCGTTTGAGGGAAGTTGCCCCGGGAACAGAAATAATTTACTATGTTTATGTTATTGATTCCCAGACTAAATTAAGCGGCGTTCTCTCTTTGCGGGATTTAATTGCTGCTGAGGATGGAACTTTCCTCCAGGAAATAATGTACCGTAATGTAATTAGTGCTACAGCTCAAATGGACCAGGAAGAAGTTGCCCGTATCGTGGCACGTTATGATCTGCTGGCTGTCCCGGTGGTGGATGAAGAACAGCGCTTGCTGGGGATTATTACTGTTGATGATATTATTGATGTTATTGAGGAGGAGGCCACCGAAGATATTTACCGCCTGGCGGGCACTGGTGAGGTAGAGGGTGTAAATATACTTGAAGCTTCGGTTATCAGTATCGCTTCTAAAAGGATGCCCTGGCTTTTAATTTGTCTAGTAGGGGGGTTGTTTTCGGGAAGTATTATCGGTGCTTTTGAGGCAACGTTGCAATCTATCGTAGTTTTAGCGGTTTTTATTCCCGTAATTATGGATATGGGCGGAAATGTTGGGACTCAATCTTCCACACTTTTTGTTCGAGGTCTTGCTACTGGGGAGATTGATAATAAAGATGTCTGGCGTTATTTTTTCCGGGAAATAAAAGTTGGTTTTTCCATGGGCATTATTAATGGGGCAGTGATCGCTGTTGCTGCCTGGTTCTGGCAGGGGATACCTGCACTTGGCTTGGTAGTGGGTGTTTCTATGTTTATTACAATTATACTTGCGGCCCTGATCGGAACCCTGGTACCCATGGTTTTTAACTATTACGGAATTGATCCCGCTATTTCAGCCGGGCCTTTTGTTACCACTATTAAAGATGTTACCGGACTGTTAATCTATTTTTATACCGCCTCCATTTTTATCAAATACCTGGTGTGAATATGGGTGATAAGCATAATGAAGAAGTTTGGATCTTTTATCCGGGAAACCCTTGCGCAGAGCCTGGAGATAAAAATATAAGAGGTTTTCCAATTCTTTGGGCCACAATACTCGCGATATTCTGATAGAGAAATCGTCTTTCTTGATAACCGGACATTTTCAAACGCTTTTGTGACAATTATTCTTCGAACAGCAGCAGAAAAATGCTGGTGTTTTTTGTTTTTTCTGCATTTGTCCTTTGCCAGGATATTTTTTTATCCTGAAAAGGCGCATGTTCGTAAAAAATTACGACAGCGAAAGACCATTTTTGCATCGCTAATTTCCTATATTAAAACTAAAATTGAGCTCTATAGACATCTAGGGATAAGTTAAATAAAAACTTGCCCCTTTTTTTCTATATTTTTTTAATATTTATTTTTTTTTAGAAGAAGGAGTTTTTAATTATAAATAGAATTATATACCAAGTGGTTTGATGTGGGGTAAAGTGGTTTAAAAAGGCAGGCTTTATATCTTTGTGTGGGGTGCATTGATGCTTATTGGAGAATACAATCATACACTTGATAAAAAAGGCCGCGTAATTATCCCATCCCGGTTTCGCGATGAATTGGGTGATACTTTTATTATCACCCGTGGGATGGATAGTTGCCTTTTTTTATATCCTACCCATGAGTGGAAAAACCTTGAAGTAAGGCTAAAAACTCTGCCTTACAATAAAGCCGAAACCAGGGCTTTTATGAGAATGTTTTTTTCAGCCGCTTCAGAGGTTGAGGTAGATAAGCAGGGCCGTGTTCTTATCCCGCCGCTTCTTCGGGAACATTCTCAGTTAAAAAAAGATGTGGTCTTTATTGGGGTCTCCAACAGGGCGGAGATTTGGGGCAGGGAAATTTGGGAAGAATATAGCAGTAATTCCAGCCAATCTTTTGAACAAATTTCAGAGAAGTTAATGGATTTTCAAATGTAAAGTCCCGGAGGCGGTTATGAGCCCTGATAATGATAATAATAATGATAAAGGGAAATATGTTCATCTTCCGGTAATGCCCGCTGAAGTATTAGAGTATCTGGAGCCTGCTCCTGGGAAGACGGTGGTGGATGCAACACTGGGAGGAGGAGGACATGCAGAGGCAATATTGAGGAGACTGTTACCCGACGGTAAGCTAATCGGTATTGACCGCGACCGCGATGCTGTTGAGGCATCACGCAAAAGGCTTTCCTTTTTCGGAGAGATGTTTTTGCCGGTTAAGGCCAACTTTAGCACTCTGGCAGATATACTTGGGCGTTTCGCGCCGGAGGGAATAGACGGCCTTTTATTTGACCTGGGGGTTTCCTCCTACCAGTTGGATAACGAAGAGCGGGGTTTTTCTTATAAAAAAGATGTCTTTCTGGATATGCGTATGGACCGGGACCTGCCCCAAACCGCTGCGGATCTGCTTAGGGAGCTGTCCCACGGTGAACTGGCAAAGATATTTCGCATTTATGGCGAGGAAAAATGGGCGGGCCGGATTGCTTCCTTTATTATTGAGCACCGCCTTAAAAAAGGGCCGGTAACCGGCAGTGGAGAGCTTGTAGAGCTCATTAAAAACGCCATACCTGCCGCTGCCAGGCGTCAGGGAGGGCATCCTGCCAAACGGGTTTTTCAAGCACTGCGTATTGCTGTAAACAGGGAGCTGGATAACATAGAAAACGGCTTGAAACAAGGGGTGAAAGCATTGCGTCCGGGGGGCAGGATCGTTTTCATTTCCTATCACTCCCTGGAGGATAAAATAGTGAAAGATTTTTTCCGGGATTTTTCTCAGGGATGTATCTGCCCTTCCGATTTTCCCGAATGCAGATGCGGGAGGGTGCCGCTGCTTAAAATCCTGACCAAAAAACCTCTATTCTCTTCTCAGGAAGAAGTGGGGGCAAACCCCAGGGCCAGGAGTGCACGTTTGAGGGCAGCAGTGAAGATAAGTACCGGCTGGTCAGGAATACCGGAAGCAAGAGCAAGAAGTTCTAAGGGAAATGGCAGGTGAATACAGTTGTTAGTAGCGAAAGAAAAACCAATATTTAACCCTAACCAGGAATGGGGTCAAAAAAAGGGTAATATCCCTTGGCAAAAGGGTAATATCCCCCGGCAAAATAGTTATGATCTGCCCCGTCCCAGGGAGAGGAGCATACCTGTCCCCAGGGAAAGCCTGTTGTTATGCGGTATGCTTTTATGTTTAATCATCATCGGTGTGGGGCTTATTACGCAATATGGACATAATATCGCAGGCAATTACCGTGTGCAGCAAATGCGCAATGAAATAGCACTTATACAGGAAGAAAATGAGCAGCTCCTTCTTGATGTAAAGCGGCTGGGTTCTCTTGATAGAATTGAGGCTATCGCAGCAAATGAGCTTGGTTTGCAATATCCTGAAAAACGGCAGTGGTTGTTTCTTTCTGCAGGAAATTAGCCCTGCTGGAGGAAGAGAGGAAATATGGCAAGGGGAACAACTTCTAATTTACATATTCGCAGAAGGCTTCTGTTTATTTTTATTATTACTGTGCTCCTAATGGTTGCCTTAGTTTTCAGGCTCGGATGGGTACAGTTTGTCATGGCGGGGGAGCTGCAGCAGAAAGCATGGGAGCAGTGGAACCGCAGTATCCCGACACGCTCATCCAGGGGAACCATTTATGATTGCCATGAAGAACTTCTTGCGGGGAGCGCAACGGTAGAAACTGTAATGGCCCTTCCCCCGCAGGTGACAGACCCGTATTTTACCGCAAAAGCCCTGGCACCTGTTCTGGAGATGGACGAAGATAATATATATGAACTTATTACCCAGGAACGTGCTGCGGTATATGTAAAAAGAAAGATAGATGAAGATACTGCCAGAGAGGTTAGACTGCTAAATTTACCCGGGATAACTTTTACCCACGAAACAAAAAGATTTTATCCCAATGGGAGCCTCTTGTCCCAACTGCTGGGTTTTGTCGGCACGGATCAGGGTTGGGCCGGGCTGGAGATATACTATGAAGAGATGCTGAAGGGGCGTGATGGAAACATAGTATTTCCAACGGATAACAAGGGGCGGGAAATCCCCGGCGTTCGCCGCTATATTCCCCCTAAAGAGGGGGTGGATCTATATTTAACCATTGATGAAACAATACAGTTTATCGTTGAAAGAGAGCTATCCAGGGCAATGATTGAGTATGAACCTGACAGGGTGATGGGGATAGCTGTTAATCCGCAGACAGGTGGGATACTGGCGGCGGCCTCCAAGCCGGATTTTGATCCCAACAATTACAACGATTACAGTAAGGAATACTGGAGGCTTTTCCCGGTGACGGATACCTTTGAACCGGGTTCCACTTTTAAACTGGTCACACTGTCAGCAGCTATTGAAGAAAACCTATATAACGAAAACGAGTATTTTTTTTGTTCAGGCGCCGCCACTGTGGCAGGACATACCATCAGGTGCTGGACTTCCGATAGGGGGGGGCATGGTTCAATTTCCTTCCTCGAGGCAGTTCTCGGCTCATGTAACCCCGCTTTTATGAAAATGGGTGAAAAAGTAGGCAGCGATAAATTATTTGAGTATATGCGGGCCTTTGGTTTTGGCAGTAAAGCCGGTCTGGATTATCCCGGGGAAGGAGCGGGTTTGATCTTCAGCCCTGAGCAGGTAGGACCCCTGGAGCTGGCAACCTCTTCTTTCGGCCAGGGCATATCAGTTACGCCGTTGCAACAGGTAATGTTTGTTTCGGCAATCGCCAACGGAGGATATCTGATGCGCCCATATTTTACAAAGGAGATACGTGAGCAGGGAGGGGCCATCGTGGAGCAGAGATCTCCTGAAATCGTCAGGCAGGTTCTCTCCAAAGATACTTCTGCAAGAGTGACACGGATAATGGAAGAAGTGGTAAGATCGGGCAGCGGG
>CAZQXY010000011.1:0-13314 GCA_964597455.1 uncultured Desulfovibrionaceae bacterium | reverse complement strand
ATGGTTCCGTTGAAGGGTATCGCATTGCAGGGAAAACGGGGACGGCACAAAAAGTAGGGCCGGGTGGGGTTTACCTCGGCGGTGATTATATACTGTCATTTATCGGTTTTGCCCCTGCAGAAGACCCGCAGATTGTTCTTTATATAGCTGTTGATGGCGCCGGCAGGGGACCGCAGTGGGGATCGCAGGTCAGCGCTCCCCTCTTTCGAGCAATCATGAAGGATGTCCTCGCTTATCTTGAAATACCTCCTACCGAGCGGACGGACGATGAAGAAGAACCTTATCTGGTTGAGGTGCCTGAGTTAAAGGGTTTAACTATAGATGAAGCGGGTGCCATGCTCGATACAAAAGGTCTGTTAATGAAGCTGGTCGGTAAAGAAGGGATTATCAAAGACCAGGTACCAAAAGCCAGTGTACAGGTGCCTCTGCAGACGAGTATCATCGTCTATTTGGAGGACCTTTGGGCCGGGGAGATAGCGGATCGGGTTTATTTGCCCGATTTAAAGGGAATGACTGTAAAGGAAGTGGGTGAAATATTAAGCTATCTCGGTTTAATTATGGAACCGGTTGGCTCCGGAATAGTCGTTGAACAGGAGCCCCTTGCGGAGACTGAAGTAGAAGCAGGTTCCAAAGTAAAAGTGTACTTTTCTTCCCCCCTTCAGTAGGATATAATATAATTCTGAAGCCTTTACAGTTTACATAACTGAGAGTTCGCGAGAGCATAATATGCGCCAGGGATAGTTCTACCGCAAGGGCTGCTAGAGCTTAATTATTGAAGGTAAAATGGTTTATGCTTATTCCACTGGAAAAGAGGATAACCTATGGAAATTGCTATGGACTTAAGAGCATTATTAAAGTATCTTAATATCATAAAAGTAGAAGGCCCAACGGATTTTCCTGTCCGGGGTCTGGCATATCACTCCAGTCGTGTTCAACCCGGGTTTATTTTCTTTTGCCTGGGTGGAACCAGAGTTGACGGGCATGAGTTTATCCACCAGGCTGTTGATGCCGGGGCGGCTGCTGTTGTAATGGAAAAAGATCTGGATATCTTCGGAGCAACGAAAATTCTCGTTTCCGATGTGAGAATTGCCATGGCGGCGATCTCCGAGATTTTCTACGATTCCCCTTCAAAGAAGCTGAGGGTTATCGGGGTAACCGGCACAAATGGAAAAACCACCACAACCTACCTTATAGAGGCGATTATGTCTGCACATAATGAAAAAACGGGCTTACTGGGCACGATTAAATATAAAATAAACGGGGATAGTTTACCCGTGCTGGCCACTACACCGGAAGCTCCTGATCTACAGCGAATTTTGCACAAAATGGCGGAACGTAAGATAACTTATGCTGTCATGGAAGTATCATCGCATGCCCTGGAGCTGAACAGGGTTTCCGGTTGTGATTTTGATATCGCCGTAATCACAAATATTACCGGTGATCATTATGATTTTCATAAAAACCAGGAAAGGTATCTTTCAGCAAAAGCAAAACTTTTTTCCCAGCTGGGGGGTAGTTTTTTAAAGGGGCCGTTGCCCCGTTTTGCAGTTCTAAACAGGGACGATCCGCACTTTGAATATTTGTTCAGACATTCAACGGTACAAACAATTTCTTACGGTATCAGGAATCCTGCCGATGTTGAAGCTAAAAATATAGAGGTGAGGGAAGACGGAATAAGCTTTTTGCTCTGCTCTCCCTGGGGGACGGAAGATATTCTATTAAATCTTACCGGTTATTTTAACCTTTATAATGCCCTGGCAGCGGTATCTGTTGCTCTTGCTGAAGGAGTTCCGCTAGCAACGATAAAAGGCGCCCTGGCGGGGATACGGGGTGTGCCCGGGCGTTTTGAGCGTATTGACCTGGGACAGGATTTTCTGGTAATTGTCGATTATGCTCATACTCCCGATGGGTTGG
Source organism: uncultured Desulfovibrionaceae bacterium (assembly GCA_964597455.1). GTDB lineage: Bacteria > Bacillota > Dethiobacteria > DTU022 > UBA8154 > DUQX01. The sequence goes on along the minus strand of CAZQXY010000011.1, from coordinate 11,400 downwards.
ATAATATTTTACAGACCGCCAGGGGGTTCGCCCGGGGAAAAATCATTACTATTTTTGGCTGCGGCGGAGAAAGAGATAGGGCGAAGAGACCCGAAATGGGGCGGATTGCCGGGACGTACAGTGACTATTGTATCCTGACATCGGATAATCCCCGGGGGGAAGACCCGTGGCAAATTATCCGCGAGGTGGAGTCCGGTCTGCGTGAAAAGAAAGAAACCGGCAGGGGGTACACGGTCCAGCCGAACCGCTATGAGGCAATAAAGCTTGGGATAGAGCTTGCCAGACCCCATGATATTGTGATCATTGCCGGAAAGGGGCATGAGAATTACCAAATTTTCGGCGATTATACAATTCAGTTTAGCGATAGGGGGACAGCGGAAGAAATTATCCGTAACAGGCTGAAAAATAAGGTTTAGGGGAAAGTAAATGCTTATTACAGTGGAAGAGGTATTAAATGCAACAGGGGGGGAATTGTTGCAGGGAGACCCCGGAGGTTACTTCTGCGGATTCATTATCGATTCACGCCAGGCAAAAGGAGAAGAGCTTTTTTTCCCTTTACAGGGAGAAAAAGAAAACGGCCATCGCCATATTATGCACGCGCTCAAAAATGGCGCATCCGGCACCCTGCTCGAAGAACGGTTTCTCAGCGATTTTAGCTCCGCAGGCTTTCCCCGGGGCAAGGCGGTTATCGCTGTTGACGAGAGCTTACGCTGCCTTCAGGAGCTTGCCCGCTATCACCGAAAAAAATTTTCACTCCCTGTAATTGCCGTTACCGGCAGCAACGGAAAAACTACAACCAAGGATTTTATTTCCTCCGTTCTTTCCATACGGTATAATGTGTTTAAAACCGAAGGCAATCTGAATAACCACATTGGCCTTCCGCTGATGCTCTTGAATTTAAAAGAAGAGCACCGGGTGGCAGTGGTGGAGATGGGGATGAGCGCTCCGGGGGAGATATCCCTGCTGGCTTCTCTGGCAAAGCCTGCAATGGGTGTAATCACTAATATAGGTGAGGCCCACCTGGGACTTTTAGGCAGCAAGGAGAACATTGCCAGAGCCAAGGGAGAGCTGCTGGATACCATGGGCGCGGAAGGGAAAGCTTTTTTAAACGGGGATGATCTTTTCCTACGCCGTATGGGGAAGAAATATAAGGGCGAGTCCTTTTTCTACGGTTTTCAGGAAGGGGTTAACCTGCGTGCTTTCAACAGTGTTTGCGGTGATTTTGGTTCCCGCTTTGAAGTCATTTTTCCTGACTATCCTGACTATAATGTGGAGACCTTCCGTATTCCCCTTATGGGAAGGCATAATGTTTACAACGCCCTGGCGGCGATTGCCCTGGGACTGGAATTTTCGCTGGGGCTTGAGGAGATAAAAGAGGGTTTAAGTAAGAGTGTCGTTACGGGCATGCGCATGGAGAAAAATCTCTCCAGAAGGGGTTTCTGGGTTATAAATGACTCCTATAATGCCAATCCTACATCTGTGAAGGCTGCTTTGCAGTCCCTAAGAGAAACGTCCGGTAAAGGAAAAGCGATTGCTGTCCTGGGTGATATGCTTGAACTGGGGGCGGCGGCGGAGGAGGAGCATCTAAGGATAGGAAAATACTCTGCTGAGCTGGATATTGATTATCTGATTACCGTAGGGAGCCTGGGTTCTATTATAGCACGCGGTGCCAGGAATGCAGGTTTGCCGCCTTCCAGGGTTATTACAGCCGGTAATCACCGGGAAGCCCTGGATTATCTTGATTCCCTCCCTCTGACGGGTTCTTTTATTTTGATTAAGGGGTCCAGAGGCATGCGAATGGAAACTATTGCAAAAGAACTGCTGGCCTGATTCAGGGCTGTAGTCTGGATGCGGCTGTGCCTGTCATTAATTTGATAATAACCATATTTTGATAATAACCATATTAAGGAGGCAGGGCTTGGTGTTGCCTGTTTATTCTGTAGCCATTATTGCTTTTTTCTTAAGTATTATTATCTGTCCTGTCTACATTAGTTTTTCACGACGTCAGCAATACGGGCAGCAAGTGAGGCCGGATGGCCCGCGCAGGCATTATCGCAAGGCGGGAACGCCTACCATGGGTGGTATTGTTTTTTTACTATCCTTCTTGATTATCACCATCATCTTTGCTCCAAAAACCCCGTTGCTTTTCCTTGCCCTTTTTATTACTTTGGGTAATGGTTTTTTAGGCTTGATTGATGATTATCAAAAGGTGGTCCGCCGGCGCTCCCTCGGTTTAAGGGCCAGGGAAAAACTGCTGGGACAGTTTATTTTTGCGCTGATATTTTATTTTGTTTTAGCTTTTTCCGGCCATTCTACGGTCGTTAATATTCCTTTTTTGGCGTTACAACTTGATTTTGGCTTGTTTTATCCTTTCTTGATCTTTTTATTAATGATTGGTTTTTCCAATGCTGTTAATTTGACAGATGGAATTGACGGTCTGGCCGGGGGAACAGCTATTGTAGCTCTTTTGGCTTTTCTTTTTATCGCTTCGGTGCAGGGTATCCAGGAAATAGTGTATTTTTGCGGAACGTTAATCGGAGCGTGTTTTGGCTTTCTGGTTTTTAATTTGCATCCCGCCCGTGTTTTTATGGGGGATGTAGGTTCATTATCCCTGGGGACTGCACTTGCCGTTGTGGCTGTTTTAACAAAGGCTGAGTTTTCTTTAATTATTATCGGGGGCGTTTTTGTTCTGGAAACCCTCTCTGTAATCGTGCAGGTAATATCGTTTAAACTTACCGGGAAAAGGGTTTTTCTCATGAGCCCTCTGCATCACCATTTTGAGATGAAGGGGTGGTCGGAGTGGCACGTGGTAACCGGATTTTGGGCACTGGGTTTTTGTTTTGCGGTTTTGGGACTTTTAGAGTATACTCCTATTCTGAGGTGGTAGCATAGTGCTGAATAAAATAAAGGGAAAAAGAGTCCTTGTTTTGGGCCTGGCAAAAAGCGGCCGGGCTGCCGTGCGGCTTTTAATAAAAACGGGTGCCTCAAGCATCGTGGCCAATGATTGCAAACAGTTGGATCTTTTGCAAAAGGAAATGGAAGAATTTTCAGCTTATTCGCAGCTGGAAATTGAAGGAGGGGGGCATCCCCAAACTCTGCTGGAAGGAGTTTCGTTAATTATTAAGAGTCCGGGGATCAATCCGGAGCTGCCGTTTTTAAAATACGCGCATAACAGAGGCATCCCCGTTTATTCCGAGATTGAACTGGCTTATTCTTTCAGTCCCGCACCTCTAGTGGGCATTACGGGGACAAACGGCAAGACAACGACCACCTCCCTTGCAGGGGAGATGTATCGCCGGCAGTATTCAGGCGTGCATGTTGCGGGAAACATTGGCTTGCCTCTCTGCCAGGCGGTAGATGAGGCCTCCGGGGGCGATATTATCGTTGCCGAATTGAGCAGTTTTCAGCTTGAGGATACAGATAAATTTAAAGTGCACATTGCCGCTGTATTGAATATAACTCCGGATCATCTGGATTATCATCGCTCGCTGGACAATTATATAGCCGCCAAGAGGAAGATACTGGCCAACCAGGGTGAGGGCGATTGGGTTGTGCTAAACTGGGATGATCACCAGACCAGGTTATTTAAAGAATATGCCCGGGGGAAGGTCCTCCCTTTCAGCAGGAAGAAAGAGCTCAACCCGGGTGTATGTATTCGGGATAATAAAATTGTGATAAACGATGATGCCGGGGCATACAATATTTGTGCTGTGGAAGATGTGAAAATTCCCGGTCTGCATAATCTGGAAAACGCCCTTGCTGCTGCCGGGTTAGCCTGGGCCGGTGGTGTGCATGTGGAAAATATCGCTCATACATTGAAAAGCTTTCCGGGGGTACCCCACCGCCTCGAGGATGTGGCAGTGCTCTCCGGGGTTAAGTTTATCAATGATTCTAAAGGAACGAATCCTGACGCTGCTTTAAATGCCCTTAAGGCTATCCGGGGTCCTAAAATCCTCATTGCCGGAGGGAAGGACAAAGGGAGTGATTTTCAGCCATTCATGAAAGCGCTGGGGAAAGAAAGTGTAAAAAGATTAATTCTACTCGGGGAAGCAGCTCCACTTTTGGCCTCGGCAGCGCTGGAAGAGGGTTTTAATAATGTAGAGCCGGCTGCAGGTATAGAGGAGGCCGTCCTGAAAGCATTTTCCTTCGCCTCCTCCGGGGATACCGTTCTTCTTTCTCCTGCTTGTGCCAGCTGGGATATGTTTAAAAATTATGAACAGCGGGGAGAAGTATTTAAGTCAGCTGTATTTTCGTTAAAGAAAGGCCTTGAAAAAGGATGAAAAGAGCTCCCACAGAACAAGAATTTAGAAAACAACCGGATTTTACCATTTTTTTTACGGTGTTGATCCTGGCGGGTTTCGGTCTGGTAATGGTTTTTAGCGCCAGCTATATTCCATCGCTGGAATCACGGGGAGATGCATTTTTCTTCCTGCGCCGCCAGGCATTCTGGATAATACTGGGATTATTGGGGATGATTTTTACAGCCGGCATAAACTACTGGAAATGGCGCAAACTGGCTCCGTTGCTTTTAATTTTAAACTTTTTGCTGTTGTTGATGGTCTTTATTCCCGGAATAGGGATAGAGGTTGGTGAAGCACGGCGCTGGATCGGTGTTGGCGGATTTCAGATCCAGCCTGCTGAATTTACAAAACTGGCGATTATTGTTTTTTCGGCTGCTTTTCTGAGCAAAAAAAGTATCAGGATGGATAATTTCTGGAACAGCAGCTTTATCCCCCTGGCTGTTATGGGATTGTCTTTTTTGTTAATTGTTGAACAACCGGACCTGGGGACGGGTCTGGTGATTGCTGCAGTGGTAGTTGTGATCATTTTTGCTGCGGGGATACCTTATAAACAGCTGTTTTATCTTGCCATACCAGGCCTTCCGGCGGTCCTTTACCTGGCGCTGAACGAGGGATACCGGATGAAGCGCATTTTATCTTTTCTGGACCCGTGGGCGGACCCCCTGGACACTGGATACCATATTATCCAGTCCCTTTATGCACTTGGGCCGGGCGGGCTTTTTGGTGTGGGTTTAGGCCGAAGCCGGCAGAAATTATATTACTTGCCGGAGCCTCAGAATGACTTTATTTTTGCGATCATTGGAGAAGAACTCGGGTTCCTCGGTGCGGTGACCATTATGTTGCTTTTCTTTATTCTGTTCTGGAGGGGTTTCAAGACCTCCCTGATGGCACCCGATACCTTTGGAAGCCTCCTCGCTGCCGGGTTAACAGGGATGGTAACTATACAGGCGTTAATTAACATCGGCGTTGTAACGGGCTCTATTCCGATTACCGGCATTAACCTGCCTTTTATCAGCGCAGGGGGAAGCTCTCTCTTTTTTACAATGTGCGCAATGGGTATACTATTGAATATTTCACGGTATATCCGCAGCTAAGGGGGCGTAAGCTTGAGAATTATTCTTGCCGGCGGAGGCACTGGAGGGCATATATACCCTGCTCTGGCGCTGGCACGCTATATAAAAAAAGCAGATCCCGGTGTTGAAATACTTTTTGTCGGGGCAAGCGGAGGTATGGAGGAGAGGATAATCCCCCCCTCCGGATTCAGTTTAACTACCTTAAAAGTAAAAGGTCTTCCGCGCAGGGTAAATTTTTCACTGTTTAAAGCTTTTTACATGCTGGGAAAATCCAGCATGCAGGCAAAAAAAATTATTGCAGATTTCAAACCGGATTATGTAATCGGAACAGGAGGGTATGCCGCTGCTCCGATTATTCTTGCTGCGCTATCCCGGCGTATAAAAGTTATTTTACACGAGCAAAATGTAATTCCCGGGGTAACAAATCGTTTTCTTGCTCCTTTTGTTTACAGGGTATGCCTTTCTTTTGAGGCTTCAGGGAAGTATTTTTTAAAGCAATCCAACCTTTGCCTGACTGGCAATCCTCGTGCCAGTGAGGTGGGGCGGATCAGTAAAGCAACCGCCAGAAAAATATTGGATATGGATCCGGAGCTGCCCTTTATACTGGCGGTAGGGGGCAGCCAGGGAGCTGCGATGCTTAACCAGTGCATGCTGGATTTTTTATTCAAAGCTGCAGGCACGAAAAATTTTCAAGCGCTCTATATCACGGGAGAAGCGTATTATGAAAAGGTGCTCTCCAGATTAAAATACGAGCGTCTGTTTGAAATATATGGTCCCCGGGTGAAGGTGCTTCCCTATCAGCGGGAGATGACCCTGGGACTTGCAGCGGCCGATCTAATCGTGACCAGGGCGGGGGCCACAACGCTGGCGGAGATAACGGCACTTGGCATTCCGGCAATAATTGTGCCCTCGCCTAATGTCGTTCATAATCACCAGCTGATCAATGCCCGGGAACTCTTCGCCAGGGGAGCAGCCGTGCTCGTTGAGGAACATCAGTTAACCGGAGAGGTATTAAAGAATAATATTTTTGCCCTGCTTAACGACCCCCGTAAACTGGGCCTGATGGAGAAAAATAGCAGGGAGATGGGTTTCCCGGAAGCGGCGTATAATATTTATAAACTTATGACATCTTAAAATAATAGTGGACAAGTATAATAATCACGTTGCTTTTATAAGCTGCATAACATATAGTATGAAAAGGGTTCCAACAGAGGTTAGGATAATTGGGGTGTAACGGATCAAAAAGAATTATCAATGCCGAACGGAGTGTTGCAGGTGGATTGGAAAAAAGAGCTAGCTAAAATATTAAGTAAGCCACCTCTAGCCAACGAGCCAATGTCCTTACATACATCTTTACGCATTGGGGGACCTGCGGAAATATTCGCAGTACCGCAGACCCATAATGAATTGCGTAATTTACTTCAGCTGGCTCGCGAGTACAATCTTCCCCTCTTTGTCCTTGGTCATGGAACGAATTTACTGGTCAAAGATGAAGGCATCAAGGGTATAGTATTGAGCTTGCATGATCTTTCTTCCGGCTGTTCTTTTTTTGATCACCAGGTTAGAGCCGGTGCGGCGATATCTTTGTCAAAGCTTGTCAGGGAAGTCGCCGAACAAAGCCTTAAGGGACTTGAATTTGCGGCGGGAATTCCCGGTAGCCTTGGGGGCGCGTTATATATGAATGCCGGGGCCTATGGCTCTACCATAGGTGAACTGGTGCGCGAAGTTGTTACTGTTGATTATCAGGGCAATTACCGGGTAATGCCCCTTGAAGAACTGGATTTTTCCTACCGTTGGAGCTCTTTCCAATTAGAAAAGGTTATTATACTGGAAGGGGTTTTGGAGTTAGAACAGGGTAAGAGCAGTGAGATAAAAAGACATATAAACGAAAACCTGGAGAAGAGATGGGCAAAACATCCTCAACTGCCGAGCGCCGGCAGTGTTTTTCGCAATCCCTCCGGAAATATTGCCGGCAGGCTGGTTGAAGGGGCGGGGTGCAAAGGGATGAAAGCAGGGGGGGCGGAGGTTTCATCTCAGCATGGGAATTTTATTGTAAACAAAGGAAATGCCTCTGCCGCAGACGTTTTAACCCTGATTGATTTAGTAAAACAAAAGGTTAAAGATTTCTATGGATTGGAATTGGAGCTGGAAATAAGGGTTATTGGAGAAAAAGGCAGTGAATAGGGGAGAAAAGGGAATGGGAATCTTTGTTATTAACGGGAGAAATAAACTTCATGGCTCCCTATTTGTTAAAGGAGCAAAAAATTCCATGCTGCCGATTATGGCTGCTTCAGTGCTAAACAGCAGTAATGAAACGATAAAGCTGTACAATATACCCGATATCTATGATATGCATGTGATGAAAAAAATCCTGCAATCTCTTGGAGCGGAGGCCCATTTTGAAAACAATGCTTTACAGATAGATGTTAAGAATCTGAATAGCTATGATATTTCCGATGATCTCATGCGGGAGATGCGTTCCTCTATCTTTCTCATGGGACCACTTTTGAGCAAATTGGGAAAAGTTCGGGTAACATATCCCGGCGGCTGCTCCATTGGCCCTCGTCCCATAGATCTGCATTTTAAAGGTCTGGAGGCCATGGGTGCAGTAATACGGGAGGAAAACGGGGCTATTACCGCTTCAGCACCCAGGCTTACAGGAACAGAGATCCATCTCGATTATCCCAGCGTGGGAGCTACGGAAAACCTGATGATGACCGCTGTACTGGCAAAGGGTAATACTGTTATTCATAATGCGGCAAAAGAACCGGAAATTGTGGACCTCCAAAATTTTTTAAATGCCATGGGAGCCCGGATCAGGGGGGCGGGGACGGAGACACTGCGCATTGTCGGTGTGCGGGAACTGGGAAATTGTTCTTACAGAATTATACCCGATAGAATAGTAGCAGGGACCTATTTAATAGCAGCAGCAATTACCGGGAGTAATCTGCTCGTTAAAGGTATTATTCCGGCTCATTTGGATGCAGTAGTTGCTAAAATGAGGGAAGCCGGAGTTGTTATCGCAGCTGCTGATGATAGTCTGGAAGTAATACAAAGTAACCTTAAAGCTGTGGAAACCCTGCGCACCCTTCCTTATCCCGGTTTTCCCACTGATCTGCAGCCTCAGATGATGGCTTTGCTTTCCCTCGCAAAGGGGGAGAGCAGCATCATCGAAAGCGTGTTCGAGGCCCGCTTTAAGCATGTTGATGAGTTGAACCGCCTGCATGCAAATATTATTGTAGATGGCAGAACTGCCTTGGTCAGGGGAGTTAATAAGCTCTTTGGAGCAGAGGTGGATACAACTGACCTGAGGGCGGGGGCAGCGTTAATCCTGGCTGGGCTTGCCGCTGAAGGGACCACGGTAGTTAGGAATATCCAGCATATAGACCGCGGCTATGAACGTATAGAAAATGACCTGCAAAAAGCAGGCGCTGATATTGAAAGGGTATGAAGCAGTTGAAATCCGGCCATAGCTTAAGTAATAATTAAGCCAGTATGGCTGTGTCTCTTTGTTTTTTGGCTTATTGCAACAGGGGGTTGTAGTTACTTGGAAAAACCTTATAACGTATACTCTTTTGGCCGTCATGAGCTAATTGCGGAGCGAAAGACGGCCAGAAAAATTAAAAACAAACTGGTGCTGATTTTTATTTTTATCATAGCAATCCTCTCCCTGCTTTTATTTATGCGCTCTCCTATGTTTACTATTTATGAAATATCCATTGATGGGGTGGACAAGGTATCCCTCGAGGATATTCGGGCAACGATAGGCATAAGGGAGGGGATGAATATTTGGAAAATAAGTCCCCCGGAAATCAAGAGGCGTATTTTAACGATACCGAGAATTACCGATGTTAAGGTTGAAAGGATTTTACCGGATGAGCTGAGCATTGTGGTAAATGAAAAGTATCCTATTATGATGGTTCCGTATCACGGTTATTATCTTGAACTGGCCTCCGATGGCATCTTTATTGGGATAAAGGATACTTATGAGGGTGAACTCCCCCTGGTCAACGGGTTGCTCTGGGGAGCGATGGATGTGGGGACCGGTGTCCCCGATAAGCCCCGCAGTGAAATAATTGGCATATTTTTAGAAGCCCTTGATCTTAACCCTGCTTTACCCCTGGCTGAGATAAATGTAGAAGATCTGCAAAATACAATTATTTACACCCGGGAGGGGCTGGAGGTATGGCTGGGAAATAGTGAAAATCTGTCGGATAAGCTCCTAATATTTGAAAAGATTTATTATCGGCTTCTATCTACCGAAGAGGATTTCCTCAAGGGTTATCTTGATCTGAGGGTTCAAGAAGCGCCGGTATTCAAACCAATTTAAAAATAATTTTTAGCCTTAAAAGGAAATATATTAAAAATGTGGAATATGTAACTTAAATGAGGAATATGGAAGGCCCGTAACTTAGGGGGTGTGATGTTGACAAGGCGAGATATAGTTGCAGGAATTGACTTAGGAACTTCCAACGTAAGAGTAATAGTAGGCGAAATTACAGTTGATAATACAATTAACATTATCGGTGTGGGGACAAGTCCTTCTGAAGGGATTAAAAAGGGTGTTATTATTGACCTGGAACGCACTGTTCAATCCATAACTCAAGCTGTAAGCGAAGCCGAGCGAATGGTAGGAGCTAAAATAGGAGTTCTAAATGCTGGAATCGTAGGCTCTCAAATTGGACTGATCAATAATAGCGGAGTCGTTGCAGTAGCCAGGGAAGATAAGGAGATAACCGAGCAGGACGTGGAGAGGGTACTGCAAGCAGCGAGGGTTATAGCTCTTCCTCAGGACAGGGAAATAATTGATGTAATTCCCCGGGAATTTATTGTTGACGGTTATGATGGTATTCGGGATCCGGTGGGCATGCTGGGGGTGCGGCTGGAAGTGCAGTCGATGATTATTACCGGCGCCATGACTTCTTTAAGAAATCTTTTACGCTGTATAAATATGGCCGGCCTTCAAGCAAATACGCTTATTTTAAATTCACTGGCTAATGGAGAGATTTGCCTCTCCCGGGATGAAAAAGAGCTTGGTGTTTTTTTAATTGATCTGGGAGGCGGGACTACAGAAGTTGTGCTTTTTCACCAAGGAGGATTAAAAGATCTGTCTGTTTTACCGGTAGGCGGAGACCATATTACTAATGATCTTGCCGTAGGGCTCAGGATTACATTTCAACTAGCTGAAAAGCTCAAATTAGAGCATGGCTTTGCACTGGCGGAGCTGGCTTCTGACCGGAATGATATCGAGATAGAGGGTATTAGCGGCAAAGAAAAGCGCACCATATCTACCAGGGAGCTTTATTCTTATATTGAGCCCCGCTTACAGGAAGTTTTTCTGCTGTGCAGGCAGGAGATGGCGCGTATGGGTTATACAAATATGCCTCCTGCCGGTGTTGTAATTACCGGGGGGGTATCTCTCATGGGAGGGATTATTGAACTGGCGGAGAACGCTTTTCAATGTCCGGTACGCCTGGCTCAGCCGGAATATTTGGGGGTAAAAAGTCCTATTTACTCAACGGCTGTAGGTATTATTCACTATGTAAACCGGAACCAGGCTTATGGCAGAATAATAAAAAGCCCTGAAAAAAAAGGAAGGTTTTTTCATGACCTGTGGCAGCGCATCAGGGCTTTTGTTGCCGATATATGGGAATGACAATTTTGGGAATATACCGTTAACCCACAGGGAGGTCTAAAGAAAATGAACATTGATTTTGAAATAGAAATGGAGCCCTTTGCCCATATTAAAGTAATAGGAGTAGGCGGAGGCGGAAGTAACGCTGTTAATCGTATGATTGATGCAGGGCTGAAGGGAGTCGATTTTATTACCATCAATACCGATGCCCAGGCACTCGAGCATGCAAAATCAAGCAATAAATTACAGATTGGGAGCAAACTTACCGAAGGTCTTGGTTCCGGCGGAAACCCTGAGATTGGGCAAAAAGCAGCGGAAGAGAGCAGAGAAGAAATCGAATCTGTCATCAAAGGTTCGCATATGCTTTTTATTACCTCCGGCATGGGAGGGG